>WFOW01000408.1 GCA_015487895.1 Gammaproteobacteria bacterium
ATCTTCTGTGGCCCCGGGGAGTTCCCGGGCCTTTGTCTTAATCCCTTCTTTTTCAGGTCGTTGGTCGAACGTCTTGTGCACCGCCACCCGCACCGCCGGCATCGTCTTAATCCCTTCTTTTTCAGGTCGTTGGTCGAACCCCCCGGCAGGTCAGCTGTAGCTGCCAAATCAGTGGGTTGCAAGCGCCGGGCTTGCACCGTCGTGGTGCACCGGAAGTTAGCCTGCGGACGAGGGCCTCAGCCATCGTCCGGCACCTCGAGCTCGTAGCGGCCGAGGCCCATGCTGGTGGCCTTGCCGGCGTGCACCAGGGCGCCGAGCTGCACCCAGGGCCACACCCGGGCGAGGGCGCCGCCGCCGGTCTCGATCTCGCCGACGATGCCGCCGATGCGCATGCGCGTGCGCTGCCGCGAGGACCATCGCTCCCATTCGCGCCAGCGCAGCCGCCGCCCGAGCAGCGGCACCGCGTCGAAGGCGCGCGCGAGCGCGGCATAGTCGGCCTCGAGCGCTCCGTGGCCGTGGAAGCAGTGCAGGGAGGCGATGCGGCGCAGGAGGTTGCGGCCGAGGTCGCCGAAGCGGAAGCGCGCGGGGCCGACGAGGGACTCGTCGCGCACCAGGCGCAGCGGGGTGCGCAGGCGCACCCGCAGGCGGGGGGGCGCCTCCAGGGGCTGCGGCGGGGCGGGCGGGAGGGGGCTGAGGGCGCCCGGGGCTCCGATGGGCCGCCACTCGCCCGTCCCCGGGACGGTCTCCTGGGCCACGGCCGCGAGGCCGTAGCGCACCCGCTCGCGCCCGAGCCCGCCGCGGGCGGCGAGGGCGAGCGCCGCGACCAGGAGATGGACCCAGCGGGCGGCGCGGCCGACCACGACCAGCCCCAGCTCGAGCGCGGGGGGCGCGGGGCGCCGCCCGCGCTCCGGGGCGTCGGCGTCCTCCTCCGGCGCGAGGACGAACGGGTGCGGCACGGTGCGGTAGCGGCGCATGCGCGCGGCGCCGGGCGGCGGGGGCGTCTCGAAGAGGAGCGCATGGGGGCAGCCATGGCGCAGGGGGCAGGCGTGGCAGTCCCCGGTCTCCATCCGGCAGGCGATCCTGCGCAGGGCGTGCCCGAGCGCGCCCCGCCACATGGAGCCGGTGAAGGCGGGAAGCGTCCCGCCCCGCTCCCGCTCGAAGCGCAGCCGCAGGCGCACGAGCGGCAGGTCGAGCACGCCGCGCGGGGCGGCATGGGCGGCCGCCTGCGGGCCGCTTCCGGCGCCGGCGGGGCTCACGGGGCGCCCTCCCCGTAGATGGCCCGCGCCCTGCGCGTGGCCTTGCCGACCGGGGCGTCCCAGCGCTCGCCCCAGCGGTGGCGGATGGCGGCGAGCGCCGCGGCCTTCAGGGCGGCGTCGCCGATCGCCTGCCAGCGCTCGGCGAGCACGCGGCTGAAGAGGAGATCCTCGGGGCGGCCGTGGTGCTCGCGGGCGATCTCCTCGAGCGTGCGGTCGAGCCAGCGCACGCCCTCGACGGGCACGTCCGGCGCCGCGGAGGGCGGCGACCAGCCGCCCCGGCGGGCGGCCCGGACGTAGCCGGCGAGCGCCATGCCTTCCTGCTTGGCCTCGACGAAGTCGTTGCGCCGCGGCCGCGTGGACAGGCGCATGTGCTCGAGCCGTGCGGGGCGCTCGGTGCCCCTCGAGGGCTCGATGCCGGCGAGGAAGGCGGGCGCCGCTTCCGGGTCGGCCATGGCGAGCAGGGCCTGCATCTGGTCGGTCTCGCGCCAGGGGCGCCCGAAGGCCTCGCGGCAGAAGGCGTCCATCGTCTCCTCGAACCTGGCGAGGCAGGCCCCGAGGTCCGGAGGGGCGGCCTGCGGGTCGTTCGGCTCGATGCGCTCCGGCTCGACCTCGATGCGCACCTGCCCGAAGCCGAAGGGGCGGCCCGCGCCGAGGACGTGGCGCAGGCCCGGCATGCCGCCCCAGGTGAGCGCCCAGACCAGGGCGCCGAGCTCGGCCGGGTGCAGGTTGTGGAAGACGAGCCGGCCCTCGAAGGTGGCCCCGGCGGGCAGGGTGTGGAGGACGACCTGCACCCTGGGGTTGCCCCGCTGCTCCTCGGTGAGCGGCTGCACGCCGACCATGCCGTCGGGGCGGGCGGGGTAGCGCTTCCAGCCGCGCAGCCGCGGCGCCCTGCCGTCGGTGCCCATGTAGGTGACGTAGGGCTCATTCTTGTCCAGGCGCCACGCCGGGGGACGCGCCTGCGGCTGCTCCAGGTAGCTCGGGAAGTAGGTGGGCTTGGGCGAGTTGAGGATGCTCGGCGCCTGGGCCTCAGGCTCGTGGCCGCTCGTCTGCAGGAGCGGCTCGAAGACGGCGCGGCCGCGCAGGCACAGCTCCGGCCGCGGGCCGACGCGCCCGAAGACGGCCTCGCAGAGGTCGGGCGGGCCCTCGGCGTCGAGGTGCTCCGGCGAGAGGGCCCGCAGGCTGTCGCCGGTGCCGTGGTCGCAGGCGATGCGCGGCATGTAGGCCAGGCCGATCGCGAGCCGCCGCCCGCCCTCCGCCGCGGGGCGCTCGGTGTAGAAGACGGGGATCCACTCGCCGCGCTCGAAGCGCTCGCGCCAGCGCTTCCAGCCGCCCTGCTCGACCGGCTTGCCGTCGGCGTCGGTGTGCACGAGGAGGAAGTCGCGCCAGTCGCGCGCCCCCACCGCGATCCGCTCGCCCGCGCCCCGCTCGTAGCCCTCGGGCGGCAGGAAGACGAAGTCGCGGTATTTCTTGCCCTTGCCTTTCTGGCTGCGGTCGGAGACCTGGCCGGTGAGCACGAGCCAGGCGGGGACGGCGCCGGGCGCCTCGGGGTCGAGCGGCTCGACGACGGTGCCGTCGGCCACGTCGCGGCCCGGGGCGCGGATGTAGAGGGTGCGCTCGTCCGGCAGGCCCGCGGCCTTGGCGAGCCTGGCCCAGAAGGCGTATTTCGCCTCCACGGCCCTGTGCCGGGCGGCGGTGAAGAGGACGTCCTCGTTCGGGACGGGGAGGTCGTCCGGCCGGACGCCGCGGCGCAGCAGCCAGCGCCGCAGGCTGGCGTGGACGATGCGGAACATGCGGCAGGGGACGATCTCGGCGACCTGGTCGCCGTCGCTCCCCCCGGCCCGGCGCATGAGGCCGGCGCGCATCTTTCCGACGACCACGGAGGTGTAGGCGGCGCTCACGCGCCGGCCCGTGATGTCGCGCAGGCCGGGGCGCACGTCGTCGACGTGCCGCATGCGGGCGAAGGCGGCGATCTCGAGGACGTTGCGGATGGCGCCGCGCAGGCTGCTGCCGGGGATGAGGCGGCGCCCGTCGGGGGTCTCGGGCCAGCGCACCACGGTGCGCCCTTCGGCGTCCTCGCCCTGGCGGCCGCCCACGAGGAGGGGGCTCTCGGCGACGAGCCTCAGGCGCAGCGCACCGCCCAGCCCCTCGCGCAGCGGCACGTCGTGGGAGACGCGCGCGCCCCAGGGCGGCAGGAAGACCCGCCCGGCGAGGGGCACGAAGTTGTACGGGGCGTTGATGAAGGGGACCTGGGGCTGCGTCCCCCCGCCGCCGCGGCCGGGCGCGCCGGGGCCGCGGCCGCCCTGCTGCCCGCGCCGTGCGCCGCCCTGCCCGCGCGGCCGCTGCCGCTCCTCCTCCTGCCGCTGTCCCGGCGCCATGCCTCAGCCCTCCTCCCCCGCCGTGGCGAAGCCCGTGAAGCGCGCGAGCGCCGGCCGCGCGCTTCACG
>WFOW01000409.1 GCA_015487895.1 Gammaproteobacteria bacterium
CCGCAGGCTGCAGCGGGGGCGAGAGCCCCTCCGGTGGCGGGCGGGGGCAGGCGGCGGCGCCGTCCCCCCGGTCCGCGCAGGCGGGCGGCACGGCGGGCACGGGAGGGCCGCCGGCTGGCATGGGGCAGCCGACGCGCGTCGTGCGCCTGTTCTCGGATCCGGAGATGATCGCCCGCGGCGCGCGGGTCTACCGCGAGAACTGCGCGCGCTGCCACGGCGAGCGCGGCGAGGGCGCGCCCAACTGGCGCCAGCGCGGGCCGGACGGCAAGTGGCCGCCGCCGCCGCTCAACGGCACGGGGCACACCTGGCACCACCCGCTCGCCGCCCTGCGCATGACCATCCGCAACGGCACGCTCGCCATGGGCGGGAGCATGCCGCCATGGAAGGACAAGCTCTCGGACGAGGACATCGACGCCGTCATCGCCTGGTTCCAGTCGCAGTGGCCGGACGAGGTCTACCAGGCCTGGGAGGGCATCGAGGCGCGGGCGCGCCGCCGGGCGGGCGGCGGCTGAGCATGCCGGCGGCCGGTGCAGGGAAAGGCCGCAGCCCCCGGTCGGGAGGCCGGATCTCCATGTGCTCTCCGTGGGCTTTGACACGGATCAACACTACGAATGCGCGCCGGTGTATGCTGACCTTGAAAGCGCCTGCGCCGCGCCCAAAGAAGGAGCGGGTGACAGCGGATCGGCGCCGGAAGGAGGCATGAAATGTACGGTTTCTCGCTCACGCTCGACATGCCCTTCGAAGAGGCCGTGAAGGCCGTCACCGAGGCGCTCAAGGAGGAGGGCTTCGGCGTCCTCACGGAGATCGACGTCCAGGCCACGCTCAAGGCCAAGCTCGGCGTCGACCATCCGCCGTACCGCATCCTCGGCGCCTGCAATCCGCCGCTCGCGCACCGCGCTCTCACGGCAGAGCCCGACATCGGTCTGCTGCTGCCCTGCAACGTCGTGGTGCGGCAGGAGAGCGACGGGCGGGTGACGGTCGCCTTCATGGACCCGGAGGCGGTCCTGGAGCTCGTCGACCGCCCGGAGATCGCGGAGCTCGCCGCCGAGGTGCGCCAGCGCCTCGAGCGCGTGCGCGACGCCCTGGCGGCGGGAGCGGCGGCCTGAGGTACGGGCGGGAGGAGCGGCCGCGGAGGGAGGCTGATATGGCCAGCGGGGCGAGACTCCGCGCCGTCTCACGCGGTGTGCTGCTGGTATGGATCCTTGCCTTCACCGGCGAGGGGCTTGCCGTGGTGGCCTGCTGCACGCCCGCGGGGGGGAACCATGATCCGGCCGCGGGACACGGTGGTGGCCATGGCCCGGGTTCCCACCACGGCGACGCCCCGCGGGGGCCCGAGCACCGCCACTGTCCCCTGCCGGAGCTGCGCGACGCCGCTTTCCTTCCCGCCAAGGCCGCGGAGCTTCCCCTGCCGCGCCCCGTGCAGGCGCCGCCGCCGCACGGGGTGGAGCATCCTTCCCTTATGCGCGCGCACACGCGGCGCGTGCAGCCGCGCGCGCCGCCGCCGACCGACGTTCTGCGCCTGATCCCGCGTCTGCGCATCTAGCCCCCGCGGTCTCTCCGGGGCACGCGCGCCCGTGCGCGCGCGTGCGTGTCCCTCCTCTTCGGCTTCGGACCACGGGAGGCAAACGATGCAGACGATCCAAGGTGATCATGAGCGCTTGGATGCGTTCGAAAGGCTCTTCAGAGGCCCACGGCTGGCCGGTGCCCTTCTCGGCGTGACGGTCGCGGGGGCGGCCATGGCGCATGGCGGCGGCTCCGCCGGCGGCCACGGGACCCACCGGCACGAGCGCTGGGTGGCGCCCCCGCCCGCCTACGCCGCATACCGCAGCGACCGCTGGGCCGATCTGCATGCCATCGGCCGCGGCCGCGAGCTCTACCGGCGGCACTGCGAGGCCTGCCACGGCGCGGACGGGCGCGGCACGGGACCGCTCGCGGCCTCGCTCGCGCACCGGCCTGCCGATCTCACCAACCATTTCCACCGTCCGCCCCACGACGGCGACGCCTACCTGTTCTGGCGCGTGAGCGAAGGCGGCACGGTGGAGCCCTTCCGCGGCATGGGCTCCGCCATGCCGGCCTTCAAGCAGGTGCTGAGCGAGGACGAGCGCTGGGACGTGCTCGCCTATGTGCACGCCTTCTTCCATCTCGGGCTCGCGCGCTGGGAGCCCGGAGCGTCCTCCTCCAGGCCCGGTTCCGGCGCGGAGGGCGCCCATGGCGAGGGAGGGCACGGCCATGAAGGTGGTTGATCTCGCCAGGGCGGCCGGCGTGCCGCCCCACGTCGTCCGCTACTACGCGCGCATCGGCCTGCTGCGGCCCATGCGCGATCCGGCCAACGGCTACCGTGTCTTCCGCCGGGAGGACATCGCCCGCCTGCAGCTCATCCGGGGCCTGCGCGCGCTCGGCTGCAGCCTCGAGGAGGTGCGCGCCTTCCTGCGCGCGGCGGAGGCGGGCGCGTCGGATCCGCGCTCGCTGCTGGCGCGCCGTCTCGACGAGACGCGCCGCGAGATCGAGCGGCTTCGCCAGCGGGAGCGCCGCCTCGCCGAAGTGCTCGCACATCCGCGCGCGTTCCCCGAGCTCGCGCACGAGATCGCGGGGCAGGCGGACGCGGCTTGACCTGCACCTTGCGTGCAGGTCGAAGCTGTGTGTTGGGACCGCGGGCCGGCCCCGCCCTCGCGCCGGGCCGCGGACGGTGTGGTCGAGAGAAGGGGGGACAGAGCGATGCCCAGGCAAGCCATGCAAAGGCGCCTGCCCGCCCTCGTGGCGGCCGCGGGACTTGCCGCGCTCTCCGCTGTTCCGGCGGCCGGCGCCGCGAGCGAGTCCGCGCTGCGCTCGGAGCTCGAGGCGCTCAAGCAGCGCATCAAGGAGCTCGAGCGCAAGCTCGAGGCGCGCAGGCAGAACGAGCGGCAGACCGAGGAGAAGCTCGCCGAGCTGGAGAAGGAGGTCGCGTCGGCGGCGGAGTGGAAGAGCCCCAACACCCTGATCCACATGGCCGGCTACGCGGACGTGGGCTACACGGACGCGCGCGGCGCGAGCGGCACCTTCGACTCCGTGCGCTTCAATCCCATCGTGCACTACCAGTACCGGGACCTGGTGATGCTCGAGTCCGAGCTCGAGCTCAAGGTCACGGAGGATGGCGAGACCGAGACGGGGCTCGAGTACCTCACCATCGACCTCTTCCTCAACGACTACGTGGCCATCGTGGCGGGCAAGTTCCTGAGCCCGGTGGGCTGGTTCCGGCAGAACATCCATCCCTCCTGGATCAACCGCCTGCCCTCTGCGCCGGCCGGCTTCGGGCACGACCAGGCCGCGCCCAACGCCGACGTCGGCCTGCAGGTGCGCGGCGGCTTCCCCGCCTTCGGGGGCTTCAACCGCGTGACCTACGCCGTCTATGTCGGCAACGGTCCCACGCTGGAGGCCGACGGCGGCGAGATCGAGATGATCGAGACGCCGGGTCTTGGCAGCGACACCGACGGCGAGAAGGTCGTGGGCGGCCGGCTGGGCGTCTTCCTGGCGCAGCGGCGCCTGGAGCTCGGCGTCTCGGGCGCCACGGGCAAGGTCTCCGTGACCAAGAATGCCGGAGCCTCGGTTTCGGACGGGGCGCGCGGCTACCGGGTGCTCGGCGCCGACTTCACCTGGCGGCCCTGGCGCCTCGACCTGCGCGGCGAGTATATCCGGCAGGAGGTCGACGACCTCGCCTCGAGCGCCTACGCCACCGAGGGCGGCACCTGGCGTGCCTGGTACCTGCAGGCGGCCTACCGCTTCCGGCCGACGCCGTGGGAGGTGGTGGCGCGCTACGCCGACTACGACACGCCCCATGACTCGAAAGACCTCACCCAGTGGGCGCTCGGCGTGAACTACGTCTTCGCGGCCAACATCGTCGCCAAGCTCGCCTACGAGTTCAACGACAATCCGAACAGCGGCGTGGCGCCCAGCATCGATGATCGGATGCTGGCGCAGGTGGCCTACGGCTTCTGAACGGAGGGCGGTGCAATGGGGAACGCAATGGCGAAGCGCAAGAGGAGCGCAAATCGGCCGGCAGCCGGTGTTGCGGCGGCCGGGCTCCTGCTGGCGGCGGCCGCGGCGTGGCCGCCGGCCTCGCGGGCCGAGTATCCGCCGAAGGGGGACTTCGCCCGCGGCGCACGCCTGTGGGTGCTCAACTGCGGGCGCTGCCACGAGGCGCGCGACCCCAAGGAGCTGCGTGACGACCAGTGGATCACCACGCTCTACCACATGCGCGTGCGCGGCGGCCTCACGGGCCAGGACGTGCGCGACCTCTACACCTTCATGGAGCGCAGCAACTGACGGGGCAGGATGCAGGCCGGACGCGCCCCCGCTCCCCGGCGCCGGACAGGGATGCCGGCGCGCGGGGGCGCATGGATGCAGGCCGTGCGGATGCCCGGGCGCCCCGCCACACCGTGGCCGAGGCGGCGGCGCGCGCCGGGGTGGCGCCGCACGTGGTGCGCTATTACGCGCGCATCGGCCTGCTGCGTCCGGGACGCAACCCGGCCAACGGCTACCGTCTCTTCAGCGACCGCGACGTGGCGCGGCTGCGCTTCGTGCGCAAGGCCCAGGCGCTCGGCTTCTCGCTCGCCGAGATCCGACAGATCCTCGCCGACGCGGACAGGGGCCGCTCGCCATGCCCGCGCGTGCGCGCGATTCTGAGCCGGCGCGTGGACGAGAACCGCCGCCGCCTCGAGGAGCTCCAGGCGCTGCAGCGGCGCATGGAGCGTGCCCTGGCCGAGTGGGAGCGCATGCCGGACGCCCTGCCCACCGGGGACTCGGTCTGCCACCTGATCGAGTCGGCCGATGCCGACCCCGACCCCGCAGGCTGAAGGGCCACGCCCGGCCTTGACCTGTGCGCGGATTACAGGCGTGCAATGGCATCCGGCCCGGCACGCCAGGTTCGGGAGAGGACAAAGAGCGTGCATGAGGTCCGGCGGCGGTGGCCGTCGTCACAGCCTGGCGGCGGGGTGGGAAAGGTGGTCCGGAGCACTCCATGCAGCGTCGGCGCTTCCTGACGGCGACCGCGGTGGTGGCGGGTGCCGCAGGCGCGGCCGCCGTCAGGAAGCGCCGACGCTGCATGGAGTGCTCCGGACC
>WFOW01000410.1 GCA_015487895.1 Gammaproteobacteria bacterium
GTCATCAGCGTCTGCTCCCACAGCACGTAGAGCACCGCCACCACGGCGAGGAAGAGCAGCACGCGCTCGCGCAGGCTGAGCGCGTCGATGCGCGCCGCGAGCCCCCGCAGCCAGGCCTTCACGGGGCGCCTCCTCCGCCGTCCACGGCCACCTCGCCCACGCGCAGGCGGAAGTCCACGCGCCGCGGCGCCGCGCGCGGCCGCTCGATGACCAGCCGCTCGAAGGCGCGGCCCGCGTAGGCGGGCTCCGCCCCGAGGGCCTGGACCAGCCGCGGCACCAGCCGTGCCTCGAGGGCGCTGCCCTCGAGCAGCAGCGCAGCGCCCCCGTCGGCGACGGCGACCGTGCGCAGCCACAGCCCCGGCAGGCGCCGGCGCGCCAGCGCCTCCAGGTAGGGCGAGAGCCCCTCGGCGTTGCCGAAGCGCCCGCCCTCGAGCCCTTCGGCGAGCTCGCGCTTGGCCGCGAGCTCGCGCTCGAGCGCCGCCACGCGCCGGGCCAGGGCCTCGTCGCGCCGGCGCGGCGGGTACTGGCGCGCGAGGCGCTCCACCCGCGCCGCGCGCTCGGCGACCTGCGCCTCGAGGCGCGCGCGCTCGGTCTCGAGGCGCGCGAGCTGGGCGCGCGCGTAGCCGTACATGAGCGCCAGCCCCACCACCACCAGCGCCGCCGCCTGCGCGATCGTCACGGCCGAGAACACGCGGCGCTCGCGGCGGAAGATGGGCTGGTAGAGGTTGATCTGCTGCCTCACAGGCTGCGCTCCTCTATGCGCAGGGCCCCGCCCACCGCCTCCAGCGCGCGGGCCTGCACCTCGGCCGGCACCGGCTCGGCCGGCGTCAGGATCTCGTCGAGATCCAGGGTTTCGGCCGTAAGCCCCAGAGAGGCATGCAAATGTTCTGCCAGGCCCCGGGCATCGCCCTCGAAGGGCGCCACCACCACCCGGGTGACGGGCGCCTGCCGGAAGGCGCTGTCGTAGTAGTCGAGCGAGCGCTGCACCTCGAGGGCGAGCCTTTCGTGGGAGGCGCCGGGGCCGTCCGCCGCCAGGCTCGCCGAGCCGAACTCCACGTTGCGGGCCAGATGCAGCGCACCCTCGCGCACGATCAGGATCATGCCCTCGGCGGCGCGCAGGCGCACCAGCGCCAGCCCCCGGTCGGCCTCCGGCATGCAGGCGGCGACGTTGCGCAACGCCAGCTCGGCGATGTCGATGGCCTCGAGCTCGAGCTCGGCCTCGTGCGCCAGGTCCACCACCGCCTGCACGTCCGCCGCGCGCGCGGCGACCACGTACATGGGGCGTCCCGGGCGCTCGTCGCCCGGGACGTCGAAGACGTCGATGACGGCGTCGTCGATGTGGTAGTCGAGGAGGTCACGCACCTGCCAGCGCACGGCGGCCCGCAGCTCCTCGGGCGGCACCGCCGGCGCCTCGACCTGGAGGAGCTGGTAGTCGCCGGGCTCGAGCACGGCGACGCAGCGGCTGCCGGCGAGCCCGTGCGCGCGCACCATCTCGCGCAGCACCGCCCGGCGCGCCGCGGGTGAGGCCTCGCAGGCGC
Source organism: Gammaproteobacteria bacterium (assembly GCA_015487895.1). Taxonomy (GTDB): domain Bacteria; phylum Pseudomonadota; class Gammaproteobacteria; order S144-34; family S144-34; genus S144-34. The sequence continues at coordinate 1,539 of WFOW01000410.1, forward strand.
GGTGCTCGCAGCGGACGAGCTCGGGGGCGCTGCCGGCCACGCGGCGCACGTGCGCGAGCGCGATGCCGTCCGGCAGCAGGCTCAGCCCCGTGAGCCCCTCCGCCCTGCGGCGCCGTTTCAGCAGGCGCAGCACGCCCTAGCGCTCCGGGGACGACGGCGGACGGGACCGGCTGCCCCGGCGGAGCGGGGCGGGGAAGGGAGGATAGGGACGGGACGCCGGCTGACGCGGCGGCCGACCGGCGGGAACGGGTCTCCTTGTGCGGCGGCGGCCCCCATCCCCGAAATCCGAGCACCTGCGTGGGTCTTCTTGAGACCCGGTGCAAGGTTGTCACAACAATTCGTTGTTGTCAAACGGAAAGCGCTTCGTCTCACCCGCCGCAGGCCATGTCCGTCCCGTGCGGCTGGAGCGAGCCGACGAGCTCGCCCACGGAGGCGAGGCCATGGCGCGCGAGGTAGGCCCGGATGCCTTCCACGACACGCCGCGCGAGCAGCGGATCGTAGAACAGGCCCGTGCCGAGGCCGACGGCGGTGGCGCCCGCGACCAGGAACTCGATCGCGTCCTCGGGGCTGGCGATGCCGCCCTGCCCGATGATGGGGATGCCGTGCGGGCGGCATACCTGGTGCACCTGATGGACCTTGAGGAGCGCGATCGGCTTGATCGCCGGCCCCGAGAGCCCGCCCTGGTTGTTGCCGATCACGGGACGGCGCGTCTCGATGTCGATGGCCATGCCCATTAGGGTGTTGATGGCGGCGAAGGCGTCGGCGCCGGCCTCGATGCAGCGGCGCGCGTTGCCGGCGATGTCGGTCTGGTTGGGCGAGAGCTTGACGATGAGGGGCTTGGCGGTCGCCGCGCGGCAGGCCTCGACCACGCGCGCCGACATGTCCGGGTCGTTGCCGAACTGCACGCCGCCGGCCTTCACGTTGGGGCAGGAGATGTTGACCTCGATGGCGTCGATGGGCGAGTCGTCGAAGCGGCGCGTGACCTCGGCGTACTCCTCCACCGTCGAGCCCGAGACGTTGGCGATCCAGCGCGTGGCGGAGAAGTCGAGGCGCGGCAGGATCTCGCGCACCACGTGGTCGACGCCCGGGTTCTGCAGGCCGATGGCGTTGAGCATGCCGGCGGGCGTCTCGCACACGCGGTGCGGGGGGTTTCCGAGGCGCGGCTCGAGCGTGGTGCCCTTCAGGCACACGGCGCCGACGTCGGCGAGGTCGAAGCCCTCGACGCGCGCGTACTCCTCGCCGAAGCCCACGCAGCCCGACAGCAGCACCACGGGCGTGCGCAGGCTGAGCCCCGCGAGCTCGACCGCGAGCCCGGGCATGCCCTCGGGCGGTGCCGTCGCCGCGCTCGTCATGACGCCTCCGCCTTGGGCTCGCGCGCGAGCAGCGCCTCGGCGGCCTCGGTCGGCGTGCGCTCGCCCGCCAGCACGCGCGAGACCTGCTCGCAGATCGGCATCTCGACGCCGTGGCGCGCGGCGAGCCCCACGACCTCGGCCGCCGTGTGCGCGCCTTCGACCACCGTGCCGGCCTCGGCCAGCGCCGCGGCGGGCGGGAGCCCGCGCCCGAGCGCGAGCCCGAGGCGGCGGTTGCGCGACTGGTCGTCGGTGCAGGTGAGCACCAGGTCGCCGAGGCCGGCCAGCCCCATGAAGGTCTCGGGGCGGCCGCCGAGGGCGCGGCCGAGGCGGCTCATCTCCGCAAGCCCCCGGGTGATCAGGGCCGCGCGCGTGTTGGCCCCGAGGCCGAGGCCGTCGGCGATGCCCGCCGCGATCGCGAGCACGTTCTTGACGGCGCCGCCGAGCTCGACCCCGACGAGGTCGCCGCTGGTGTAGGCCCGCAGCGTCCCGCCGTGCAGGGCGCAGGCGAGCTCCCGCGCGAAGCCCGCCTCGGGCGAGGCGACCGTGAGCGCCGTCGGCAGCCCCGCCGCCACCTCGCGGGCGAAGGTAGGGCCCGAGACCGCGGCGGCGCGCGCGCCCGGGATCTCCTCGGCGAGCACCTCGTGCAGCAGGCGCCCCGTGCCGGGCTCGAGCCCCTTGGTCGCCCAGGCCACCCGGGCCGGCGCGCAGAGGCACGGCGCGATGCGGCGCAGCATCTCGCGGAAGGCGGCGCTCGGCACGGCCACCAATGCCACCGCGCCACCGGCGAGGGCCTGCCTCTCGTCGGCGGTCGGCTCCAGGCCCTCGGGCAGCGCCACGCCCGGCAGGTGGCGCTCGTTGCGCCGCGCGCGCGCCATCTCCGCGGCGTGCGCGGGGTCGCGGGCCCACAGGCGCACCGTGCGCCCGCGGCGCGCGAGCTGGACGGCGAGCGCCGTGCCCCAGGCACCGGCGCCGAGCACGGCGAAGGGCCGCGGCGCGGAAGCTTCCTCAGGCATGGGCGCACAGCTTAGCCGAGCCGCGGCGGCCCGGCCACGCGCCGCCCGCGAGCGCGGGCGTCAGTGGGTCTGCTGCGCGGGGTCCGGCTCCTTGCCGCCGCCCGCGGCCTGCTGCTCGCGGCGGCGCAGCGTCTCCTGGTAGACGGCGTCGAAGTTGATGGGGGCGAGCAGCATCTGGGGGAAGCCGCCACGGGTGACGAGGTCCGAGACCGCCTCGCGCGCGTAGGGAAAGAGGATCGCGGGGCAGTGCGCGCCGAGCACCGCGCCGAGGTCCGGGCCCTCGATGCCCTCGATGTGGAAGATGCCGGCCTGCTGCAGCTCGACCAGGTAGACCGTGCGCCCGTCCTGCGAGGCCGTCAGCGTGAGGGTCATCACCACCTCGTAGAGCGGCCCCTCGAGCTGGCGCGCCTCCGAGCCGAGCTGGAGGTTGATCTCGGGCTCCCAGCGCTGGGCACGGAAGATGTCGGGCGCGGCCGGGGCCTCGAAGGAGAGATCCTTGACGTAGATCTTCTGGATGGCGAACTGGACGCCGCCATCGGGCGCGGCGCCCCCGTCGCGCGCCTCGTCCCCGTTCGGGCTCTGCTCGTCGGCCATGGACGGCTCCTCGGAAGCTGCGAAGGTGTCAGAGGTGCTGCTCGACCCAGGCGAGCAGGCGGCCGAGGTCCATGGCGCCGCTCACGCGCGCCACCTCCTGGCCGCGACGGAAGAGGATCAGGGTGGGGATGCCTCGGATGCCGTGACGGCCCGCCACCTGCGGCGCGGCATCGGTGTCGAGCTTGGCCAGCCGCACGCGCGGCTCCAGCCGGCGCGCCGCCTCCTCGAACACCGGCGCCATCATCTGGCAGGGCCCGCACCAGGCGGCCCAGAAGTCCACCAGCACCGGCACGTCGCTGCGCGAGACGTGGGTGTCGAAGTTCTCCGCCGTGAGCGCCACCGGGTGGCCGTCGAACAGCGGCTTGTGGCAGCGCCCGCAGCGGCCGCCCTCGCCGGCGGCGAGCTTCTCCGCAGGCACGCGGTTGACCGCGTCGCAGTGCGGGCAGACGACGTGCAGCGCCTCGCTCATGCCTCCTTCCTCTTCTTCTTGCCGCCGTTTCCGCCCCGTGCGCGCTCGCGCGTCAGCGGCAGCCCCGCCTCCTGCCAGGCGCGCACGCCGCCGGCGAGGCTGTAGGCGCGCTCGAAGCCCGCGCGCCGCAGCGTGCGGCAGGCCGCCAGCGACGTGTTGCCCGAGCGGCAGTAGGCGATGATGGGGCGCTCGCGCAGCTTTTCAAGCTCGCGCAGCCGCGCGTCGAGCTCGCGCAGCGGCACGTGGCGGGCGCCGGGCAGGTGCCCCTCGGCGTATTCGGCCTCGCCGCGCACGTCGAGCGCCACCGCGCCCTCGTCGTTGATCAGGCGCGTGGCCTCCACCGGGCCCACCTCCCAGCCGCGCCGTCGCCAGCGCTGGATCTCGTAGCCGACGATGGCGCCGGTCAGCCCCAGCACGGCGAAGGCGAGGAGCGGGTGGTTGGCGGCGAACTCGAGCAGTCTTTCCATGGGATCCGTGGCGCGCTGCCGGGAAGGCGTGAAGCCCCCCGGTGCGTGCGACGGGGGCCGGGGCCTGGGCGTGCTCAGCCGTGATGGCCCGAGCAGAACACCTCGCGCATCATCCCGATCAGCCGCAGCGTGCGCGGGTCGCCGACCCGGTAGTAGACGCGGTTGGCGTCCTTGCGCGAGGTGAGGATGCCCTTGTCGCGGAGGATGGCGAGATGCTGGGAGATGTTGCTCTGGGAGGTGCCGACGTGCTCGACGATCTCCTGCACGCTGACCTCGCGGTCGCCGAGCGTGCACAGGATCTTGAGCCGCAGGGGATGGGACATGGCCTTGAGGGCGCGCGAGGCGCGCTCGACGTCCTCGTCCCGCGTGATGAGCATGTCTTCAGCCATGGTGCGGTGCCCCGTCTGGTCGGGCGAGCTCCCTCTCGGACAGCAGATCCTTCCCAGATTTTCCATATGGTATCTCCGCGCCGGCAGGCGCCATTGGGCATTATTAGCAAGCCATTATACAATCACATGCCCAGCGTGGGCGCAAATCCGCGTGCGGCCGGAAAAAGGCCGCCGGGCCGGCGGCATGGCCGGTGGCCCGCCGGAGCGGATGGAATGCGTCCAATTGCTTTCCTGATCCACCTCGGACCCCGGGAGGCGAGGACACGAGCATGGCGCGCCGTCCGCGTCCAATGGCCCTCATCGTGCTCGACGGGTGGGGCCACAGCGAGCGCAGCGAGCACAACGCCATCCGCCAGGCGCGCACGCCCGTGTGGGACGCGCTGCTCGCGCGCCACCCCCACACCCTGATCCGCGCCTCGGGCGCCGACGTGGGGCTGCCCGCCGGCCAGATGGGCAACTCCGAGGTCGGCCACCTCAACCTCGGCGCCGGCCGCGTGGTCTACCAGGAGTTCACCCGCGTCAGCCGCGCCATCCGCACCGGCTCCTTCTTCACCAACGCCACGCTCACCGGGGCGGTCGACCGCGCGGTGGCGGCGGGCCGCGCCGTGCACGTGCTGGGGCTGCTCTCGCCCGGCGGCGTCCACAGCCACGAGGACCATATCCACGCCATGGTGGAGCTCGCCGCCGGCCGCGGGGCGCGCGTCTACGTGCACGCCTTCCTCGACGGGCGCGACACGGCCCCGCGCAGCGCGGAGGGCTCGCTGCGGCGCATGCACGACCGGCTCGAGGCGCTCGGCTGCGGGCGCATCGCCTCGGTGATCGGGCGCTACTACGCCATGGACCGCGACCACCGCTGGCCGCGCGTGCGCGCCGCCTACGAGCTCATCACCGAGGGGCGCGCCGCGCACGAGGCCCCGGACGCCCTCACGGCCCTCGAGATGGCCTACGCCCGCGGCGAGGGCGACGAGTTCGTCTCGGCCACCCGCATCGTGCCGCCGGGCGCCGAGCCGGTGCGGGTGGCCGACGGCGACGTGGTGGTCTTCATGAACTACCGCTCCGACCGCGCGCGCCAGATCACGCGCGCCTTCATCGAGCCCGGGTTCGACGGCTTCGAGCGGCGCCGCGTGCCGCGTCTCGGCGCCTTCGTCACGCTCACCGAGTACCACCGCGACTTCGGCGTGCCCGTGGCCTTCCCCCCGGAGCGGCTCCCGAACGTGCTCGGCGAGCACCTGGCCGCCCACGGGCTGCGGCAGCTGCGCATCGCCGAGACCGAGAAGTACGCCCACGTCACCTTCTTCTTCAACGGCGGGGTGGAGGAGCCCTTCGAGGGCGAGGAGCGGGTGCTGGTGCCCTCGCCGCTGGTGGCCACCTACGACGAGCGGCCCGAGATGAGCGCCCCCGAGGTCACCGACCGCCTGGTCGAGGCCATCGCATCCGGCCGCCACGACGTCATCGTGTGCAACTACGCCAACCCCGACATGGTCGGCCACACCGGACGCTTCGAGGCCGCCGTGCGCGCCATCGAGGCCGTCGACGCCTGCCTCGGGCGCGTGTGGCGGGCCCTGCAGGCGGCGGGCGGCGAGATGATCGTCACCGCCGACCACGGCAATGCCGAGAAGATGCGCGGCGACGACGGCGGCCAGCCCCATACCGCGCACACCAGCAACCTGGTGCCGCTGGTCTACGCCGGCCGCCCGGCGACGCTCGCCCCGAGCGGCGCGCTGTGCGACGTCGCCCCCACCCTGCTCCACGCCATGGGGCTGGAGCCGCCGCCCGAGATGACGGGCCGCTCGCTGCTGCGCCTCGCCTGAAAGCCTCCGCGCGGCGCGCGGTGGACGGTGCCCGGCCGACGGTATACCGTGGCGCCCGTGGCGGTGCGAGACACCCTGCGGCATGCTCCGGCGGCCGGGGCCGGCTGCCCTGCGCCGCCGCGCCCGCGCCTGCTTCCCCTCCTGCTCGCGGCGCTGGTGCCCGTGCTGGCGGCGGCATCACCGCCCGCGGGCCCGGACCCTGCCGCGCTCGAGCGCCTGCGCGCGCGCATCGCGGCGCTGTCGCGCGAGCTCGCGGCCACCCGTGGCGCCCACGCCGAGGCGGTGCGCGCGCTGCGCGAGAGCGAGACCGCCATCGGCCGCATCGAGCGCGAGCTCGAGGCCGTCGAGGCGCGCCTGCGCGCCGGCCGGCGCGAGCTCGGGCGCCTGCGCGCCGAGCGGGCGGCGCTGCGCGAGCGTCTGGAACGCCAGCGCGCGGCGCTCGCCCGCACCCTGCGCGCGGCCTATCTGACGGGCCGCGAGGAGCGGATCAAGCTGCTGCTCAACCAGGAGGACCCCGCCCTGCTCGGGCGCGTCCTGGCTTACCACCGCTACCTGGTGCGCGCCCGCCTCGAGCGCATCGAGGCCGTGCGCATGAGCCTCGCCGCGCTCCGCGAGCTCGAGACACGCATCGCTGCCGAGCAGGCGCGCCAGGAGGCGCTGCGCGCCGCGCGCGCGGCCGAGCGCGATCGCCTCGCCGCCCGCCGGGCCGAGCGTGCCGCCGCCGTGGCGCGGCTGGCCGCGCGCCTGCGCCGCGGCGAGGACGAGCTCCGGCGCCTCGAGCGCGACCGCGCCGCCCTCGAGCGGCTGCTGGACGAGGTCGAGCGCGCCCTCGAGGATCTGCCCCGGCCGGAGCAGGCGCGGCCCTTCGCCGAGCTGCGCGGGCGCCTGCCGTGGCCGGCGCGCGGCCGGCTGCTCGCGCGCTTCGGCGCGCGCCGCGCCGCCGGCGGCCTGCGCTGGCGCGGGGTGCTCATCGGCGCGCGCGAGGGCGCGCCGGTGCGCGCCGTCTCGCACGGGCGCGTGGTCTTCGCCGACTGGCTGCGCGGCCTCGGCCTGCTCCTCATCATCGACCACGGCGACGGCTGGATGACCCTCTACGGCCACAACCGCAGCCTCTACAAGGAGGTCGGCGACTGGGTGCAGGCGGGCGAGGTCGTCGCCAGCGTCGGCGACAGCGGCGGGCGCGAGCGGGCGGCGCTCTACTTCGAGATCCGCCACCGGGGCCGGCCGATCGATCCGGTGCGCTGGTGCCGCGGCAGCCCCGCGCGCGGGCCGCGCCGGGGCTGAGGGGCCGCCGGTGCGCGCGCCTTGTGCTAAGGTTCGCGCGAGCACGATGCCCGGAGGCTGGGGATGCGGACGATCGTGAAGGGACGGAGCCTGCTGCTGGTCGGCGCCGGCGCCTTCCTCGGCGTGCTGCTGGCGCTGGCGCACGGGGTCATGGCCGAGCGCGGCGGGGGCGAGCGCGCGCCCGAGGTGCCGCTCGAGGAGCTGCGCGTGTTCACGGACGTGTTCGCGCGCGTCAAGAGCGACTACGTCGAGCCCGTCGAGGACCGCACCCTGATCGAGAACGCCATCCGAGGCATGCTCTCCGGCCTCGACCCGCACTCGGCCTATCTCGGCCCGGACGAGTTCAAGGAGCTGCAGATCGGCACGCGCGGCGAGTTCGGCGGCCTCGGCATCGAGGTCAGCATGGAGGACGGCTTCGTCAAGGTCGTCGCCCCCATCGACGACACGCCCGCGCAACGTGCCGGCATCCGCGCCGGCGACCTCATCATCCGCATCGACGACACGCCCGTGAAGGGCATGAGCCTGACCGAGGCGGTCAGGCTCATGCGGGGGCGGCCCGGCACCAAGATCACGCTCACCATCGTGCGCGAGGGCGAGGACAAGCCGCTGCGCGTGACCATCACGCGCGCGGTCATCAAGGTCCGGAGCGTCAAGGCGCGCCTGTACGACGGAGGCCTCGGCTACGTGCGCATCACCCATTTCCAGGCGCCCACGGCCAAGAGCCTCGCCGACGCCATCGACCGGCTGCGCAAGGAGGCGGGCGGCCGCCTCAAGGGCCTGGTGCTCGACCTGCGCAACAACCCCGGCGGCGTGCTCAACGCCGCCGTCGACGTCGCCGACCTCTTCCTCGACGAGGGGCTCGTGGTCTATACCGAGGGGCGCGTCCCGGACGCGCGCCTGCGCTTCTCGGCCACGCCGGGCGACGTGCTCGAGGGCGCGCCGATCGTGGTGATGGTCAACGGCGGCTCGGCCTCGGCTGCGGAGATCGTCGCAGGCGCGCTCCAGGACCAGCGCCGCGCGGTCATCGTCGGCCGCAAGACCTTCGGCAAGGGCTCGGTGCAGACCATCCTGCCCCTTCGCAACGGGGCGGCGCTCAAGCTCACCACCGCGCGGTACTACACGCCGTCGGGCCGCTCGATCCAGGCCGAGGGCATCGTCCCCGACATCGAGCTCTCGCGGCTGCGCGTCGCCGCCGTCGAGCCGGAGGTCGAGCCGCTCAAGGAGCGCCACCTCAAGCGCCATCTCGACAACGGCAAGGCCACGGAGGGGAAAAGGCCGGGCGAGGGGAAAGACAGGGAAGGCGGGAGCACCGGGGCGCGCAAGGGCGAGGATCCCCGCGCCCTGGCCGCGCGCGACTACGAGCTCTTCGAGGCCCTCAACATCCTCCGGGGGCTGGTGATCCTGCAGTCCCGTGCCGCGGCGGGTGCCAAGGGCTGAGCGGCCTGCGCGCCGTGCCCTGGCCTGCGCGGCGGCCCTGCTGCTCGCGGCCGGCGCCCACGGCGGCGAGCTCGCCCTCGTGGTCGACGACCTCGGCTTCGACCGCGCGGCGGGGCTGCGCGCCGCCGCCCTGCCCGGGCCCGTCGCCTGCGCGGTGCTGCCCCACGGGCCCTACTCCCGGCTCGTCGCCGAGGCCGCCCGCGCCCGCGGCAAGGAGGTGCTCCTGCACCTGCCCATGACGCCGGTCGACGGCCGCGAGGCCGGCCCCGGGGCCATCGGGCTCCACATGACGCGCGCCGAGCTCGAGCGCACCCTCGCGCGCGCCCTCGCCAGCGTGCCGGGGGCGGTCGGGGTCAACAACCACATGGGCAGCCTGATCACCCGCCATCCGGGCCACATGGCCTGGCTCATGCGGGCGCTGCGCCGTCGCGGGCTCTACTTCCTCGACAGCCGCACGACGGCGGCGACCGTCGCCGAGCGCGCGGCGGCCGAGGCGGGCGTGGCGCACCTGCGCCGCGACGTCTTCCTCGACGCCGAGCCCGGCCCCGAAGGTCTCCGGGCGGGGCTCGCGCGCCTGCGCCGGCGGCTTGCCCGGCAGGGCCACGCCGTCGCCATCTTCCATCCGAGCCCCGCGGCGCTCGCCTTCGTCGAGCGTGTGCTCCCGGCGCTCGCGCGCGAGCACCGGCTGGTTCCGCCCTCGGCCCTGCTCGGACGTGCCGACGGCGCCCGGCTGGCCGCGCGCCCGCCCCGCTGAGGCCCCGCACCGTGCCGCGGGTGCCGCCCGCCACGTGGCTGTTTCCGCTCGCCGCGGCCTGGGGCGCGGCCGCCGTGCCGCTGTGGGCCGGCGGCCTCTGCCCGCGCGCGGCCGCCTGGCACGCCCACGGGATCCTCTACGGCTACGCGCTCGCCTGCGTGGGCGGCTTCCTCGCCACGCGCGCGCGCCGCGCCGAGACGGCGCTCGCCGCCGCGGCCTGGCTCGGCGCGCGGCTCGGCGGCTGCCTCCCGGGGCCGCCGGCGTGGGCGCTCCTGCTCGACGGCGCCTTCGCGCTGTGGGTGGCCACGCGCGGCGCCTGGCCGCTGGTGGAGGGCGCCAAGCGCCTGCGCAACCGCCTGCTCGGGCTGGGCGCGCTCGCCGTGTGCCTCTCGGCGCTGCCCGTCACGGCGGCGCTCGTGCGGCTCGACGCCGGCGCCGGCGAGGCGGCGCTGCGCGCGGCGCTCGCGGGCTTCGCCTTCCTGCTTGCGGGCATGGGCGGTCGCGCGCTCGCGCCCGCGCTGGCCGGCGCCCACGACGACCCGCGGCGCTGGCTCGCCAACGCCGTGCAGCCGCGGCTCGAGGCCGGGGTGCTGGCCGCCTGCACCGCCGCCGCCGCGCTCCTGCCGGCGGCCGCCACGCGCCCGGCGGGCGGCGGGGCGCTCGTGCTCGCGGGGCTGCTCACCGCCGCGCGCCTGTGGCGCTGGCGGCCGTGGACCGTGCGCCGCGCCGACGTCGTCCTGCTCGCCGCGGCCTACGCCTGGCTCGCCGTCGCCCTGCCCGCGTGGGGGCTCGCCGAGCTCGCGGGCGCGCGGCCGTGGGC
>WFOW01000411.1 GCA_015487895.1 Gammaproteobacteria bacterium
GGCTGGATCCGCGCCGCGGGCGGGACGGCGGTGCTCGCGCACCCCGGGCGCTACCGCCTGTCGGCGGGGAGGCTGCGGCGGCTCGCGGCCGCCTTCCGCGAGGCGGGCGGGGACGCGATCGAGGTCGTCTGCGGCAGCCACACGCCGGCGCAGGTGCGGGCGGCGGCCGGGCTCGCTCGCCGCCACGGGCTGGCCGCCTCCGTGGGCTCGGACTTCCATGCGCCCGGAAACCCCTGGCGCGAGCTCGGGCGCCTCGCGCCGCTGCCGCCGGACCTCGCGCCGGTGTGGGCGGCGCGCGCGCCGCGCGCGCGGGAGGGGGTGGCGTGACGCAGCTCTTCCGCGTCCACCCGCGCAACCCCCAGCGGCGCCTGCTGCGCCAGGCCGCGGAGGCGGTGCGCGCGGGCGGCGTGATCGTGTATCCGACCGACTCGAGCTACGCGCTCGGCTGCCGCATCGGCGAGAAGGAGGCGCTGGAGCGCATCCGCGCCATCCGCCGGCTCGAGCCCGGCCACAATTTCACGCTGGTCTGCCGCGACCTCTCGGAGCTCGCCACCTACGCGCGGGTGGACAACGCCGCCTACCGCTTCCTGAAGGCGCTCACGCCCGGGCCCTACACCTTCATCCTGCGCGCCACCAAGGAGGTGCCGCGCCGGCTGCAGCATCCGCGCCGGCGCACCATCGGCATCCGCGTGCCGGACCACGTGGTGACGCAGGCGCTGCTGGAGGAGGTGGGCGAGCCGCTGCTGAGCGTCACCTGCCAGCTCCCGGGCGAGGCGCTGCCCCTGACGGACCCGGAGGAGATCCGCGAGCGCCTGCGCGGCCGCGTGGAGCTCGTGATCGACGCGGGCGCCTGCGGCGTCGAGCCGACCACCGTGATCGACCTCGTGAGCGGCGTGCCGGTGGTGGTGCGCCGGGGGATCGGCGACGTCGAGCCCCTCGGCCTCGGTGAGGCGGAGAAGGCCGCCGGGCGCTGACCGGGAGCCGCCGGCGGCCGCCCGGCTCGGATATAATGCGCCGATGCAGGAGCTCACCCTGGTCCAGAAGGTTGCGGTCTGGGCGCTTCCCATCCTCTTCGCGATCACGCTCCACGAGGTGGCCCACGGCTGGGTGGCGCGCCGCCTGGGCGACTCGACCGCCTGGATGCTGGGGCGCCTCACGCTCAACCCCCTGAAGCACATCGATCCGGTGGGGACGGTGGTCGTGCCGCTCGTGCTCCTCGCCCTCGGCGGCTTCATCTTCGGCTGGGCCAAGCCGGTGCCCGTCAACTACGCCAACCTGCGCAACCCCAAGCGTGACATGGCGATCGTGGCCGCCGCCGGCCCGGGGGCCAACCTCCTGATGGCGGTGGGCTGGGCCGTGGTGTTCAAGCTCGCCTTCCTGGGGGCGCAGGCGCTGCCGTGGGCGGCGGTGCCGCTCATGTACATGGCCGGCGCCGGCATCGTCATCAACATCGTGCTCGCGGTGCTGAACCTGCTCCCCGTCCCGCCGCTCGACGGCGGGCGGGTGCTCGCGGGGCTGCTGCCGGACCGGATCGCGGCCTCCTACGCGCGCCTCGAGCCCTGGGGGCTGCTCATCGTGCTGGCGCTGCTCGCCACCGGCATGCTCGGGCGCATCCTCGGCCCGCCCGTCCACGCCCTCGAGCAGCTCATCTACCGGATCTTCGCGCTCTAGCGGAGGAGCCGCCTTGCCGTCCGCCACCGTCCAGACCGCCGGCGAACGGGTGCTCTCCGGAATGCGCCCGACGGGCAGGCTCCATCTCGGCCACTACCACGGCGTGCTGCGCAACTGGGTGCGCCTGCAGCACGAGCACCAGTGCTTCTTCTTCGTGGCCGACTGGCACGCCCTCACCACGCACTACGAGGACACGGCCGGGCTCGGCGGCCACGTCTGGGACATGGTGATCGACTGGCTCGCCGCCGGGGTCGATCCCGGCGCGGCGACCATTTTCGTGCAGTCGCGCGTGCCCGAGCACGCCGAGCTGCATCTGCTGCTGTCCATGATCACGCCGCTCGGCTGGCTCGAGCGCGTGCCGAGCTACAAGGACCAGCAGGCGCAGCTCGCCGACCGCAATCTCGACACCTACGGCTTCCTGGGCTATCCGCTGCTGCAGGCGGCCGACATCCTCATCTACCGGGCCGGCCTGGTGCCGGTGGGCGAGGACCAGGTGGCGCACGTCGAGCTCACGCGCGAGGTCGCGCGGCGCTTCAACCACCTCTACGGGCGCGAGCCGGGCTTCGAGGAGAAGGCCGAGGCGGCCATCGCCAAGATGGGCAAGAAGCAGGCGCGCCTCTACCGCGACCTGCGCCGCCGCTACCAGGAGCGCGGCGACGAGGAGGCGCTCGAGGTCGCGCGCGCCCTGCTCGAGGAGCAGCAGAACCTCACCGTCGGCGACCGCGAGCGCCTCTACGGCTATCTCGAGGGCGGCTGGCGCGTGATCCTGCCCGAGCCCGAGGCGCTGCTGACGCCCACGCCGAAGGTGCCGGGCCTCGACGGGCGCAAGATGTCGAAGTCCTACGGCAACACGGTGGCGCTGCGCGACCCGCCGGACGAGGTCGCGCGCAAGATCCGCACCATGCCGACGGACCCGGCGCGCGTGCGCCGCAGCGACCCGGGCGACCCCGCGAAGTGCCCGGTGTGGGAGTGGCACCGGGTCTATTCGGACGAGGCCACGCGCGCCTGGGTGCAGGAGGGCTGCCGCAGCGCCGGCATCGGCTGCGTGGAGTGCAAGGGGCGCATCATCGACGCGGTGCTGGCCGAGCTCGAGCCCCTGCAGGCGCGCGCGCGCGAGTACGAGGAGGACCCGGAGATCGTGCGCCGCATCGTCGCCGAGGGCTGCGAGGCGGCGCGCGAGGTGGCGCGCGAGACGATGCAGGAGGTGCGCCAGGCCATGGGCCTGGCCTATCGTTGAGGCGCCGCGGCGGCGCGGCGGGCGAGGTGGCGGCCATGGGCGAGGCGAGCGGAAAGCGCGGCGGAGAGGCGGCGGCGGGGACGGGCGCCGCGGCGGCGCCGCGCCAGGCGGAGCTGCCGCTGGCGGTGGTGCAGGGCGAGCCGCTCACCGAGCTGCCGCAGGACCTCTACATCCCGCCGGACGCGCTCGAGGTCTTCCTGGAGGCCTTCGAGGGGCCGCTCGACCTGCTGCTGTACCTGATCCGGCGGCAGAACCTGGACATCCTCGACATCCCCATCGCCGAGATCACGCGCCAGTACATGGAGTACATCGAGCTCATGAAGGAGCTGCGGCTCGAGCTCGCCGCCGAGTACCTGGTCATGGCCGCCATGCTCGCCGAGATCAAGTCGCGCATGCTGCTGCCGCGGCCGGCGGCGAGCGAGGAGGGCGAGGAGGAGGACCCGCGCGCCGAGCTCGTGCGGCGTCTCCAGGAGTACGAGCGCTTCAAGAAGGCGGCCGAGGACCTCGACGCCCTGCCGCGCATGGAGCGCGACACCTTCCCGGTGCGCGCCGAGGTGCCGGACCGGCGCGTGGTGAAGCTCGTGCCGGAGGTGACGCTCAAGGAGCTGCTGCTTGCCTTCCAGGAGGTGATGCGCCGCGCCGAGCTCTTCTCCCATCACCACGTCCAGCGCGAGCCGCTGTCGGTGCGCGAGCGCATGACGCAGGTGCTCGAGTCGCTACAGGGCGGCGGCCACGTGGAGTTCACGGCGCTGTTCCGGCCCGAGGAGGGCCGCACGGGCGTGGTGGTGACCTTCCTCGCCGTGCTCGAGCTGGTGAAGGAGCAGCTCGTGCGCCTGAGCCAGAACGAGCCCTTCGCGCCGATCTACGTCGCGGCGGCCTGAGGCGGGGACCGTGGACGAGGCCATGCTGGAGCGCATCCTCGAGGCCGCCCTGCTCGCGGCGGGGCGCCCCCTGACGCTCGACCAGCTCGCGGCGCTGTTCGAGCCGCACGAGCGCCCGGACCGCAAGGCCCTGCGCGCCGCGCTCGGGCGGCTCGGCGAGGCCTGCGCCGGGCGCGGCATCGAGCTGCGGGAGGTGGCGAGCGGCTGGCGCTTCCAGGTGCGCAGCGAGCTCAGCCCCTGGGTCTCGCGCCTGTGGGAGGAGCGCCCCGGGCGCTACTCGCGCGCGCTGCTCGAGACGCTGGCCCTCATCGCCTACCGCCAGCCCATCACGCGCGGCGAGATCGAGGAGATCCGCGGCGTCAGCGTCTCGAGCTCCATCATGCGCACGCTCCAGGAGCGCGGCTGGGTGCGCGTGGTCGGCCACCGCGACGCCCCGGGCCGGCCCGCCATGTACGGCACCACCCGCGAGTTCCTGGACTACTTCGGGCTGCGCAGCCTCGAGGAGCTGCCCACGCTCGAGGAGCTGCGCGACGTCGACCAGCTCACGGTGCGCCTCGAGCTTCCGCAGCAGGGCGGCGAGCCGGCCGGCGGCGCGCAGGAGACGGGCGGCGCCGAGGTGGTGCCGCTCCACCCGCGGCAGGGGCAGGGCGGCGCCGCGGCGCAGGCGGAGGCGGCGCCCGGGGCCGGGCGGAGCGGCGAGGCCGCGTCCACGGGCGAGCGGGAGGGCGAGCCCGAGGCGACGGAGGCCCCGCCGCCCGCGGAGGAGGCCGGCGGCGGCGAGGCCGGTCCGGAGGGCGAGGGCCCGCAGGAGCCCGGCCGCTGAGCGTGGCGGAGGCCATGGACGAGGGCGAGCGCGTGCAGAAGGCGCTGGCCCGCCAGGGCGTGGGCTCGCGCCGCGAGATCGAGCGCTGGATCGAGGCCGGCCGCGTGTGGATCGGCCGCCGCCGCGCGCGCCTCGGCGACCGCGTGCGGCCCGGCGACGTGGTGCGCGTGGGCGGGCGGCGCATCCGCATCCGCCCGCCCGAGGCCCTGCCCCGGCGCGTCCTCGCCTACCACAAGCCCGAGGGCGAGGTCACCACGCGCCGCGACCCCGAGGGGCGCCCCACCGTGTTCCGGCGCCTGCCGCGGCTCGCGCGCGGGCGGTGGATCGCGGTCGGACGCCTCGACGTCAGCACCTCGGGCCTGCTGCTCCTCACGACCGACGGCGAGCTCGCCAACGCGCTCATGCACCCCGCGCGCGGCCTCGAGCGCGAGTACGCCGTGCGCGTCTACGGCCGCGTGGGCGAGGCGGTGCTTGCGCGGCTGCGCGAAGGCGTCGAGCTCGAGGACGGGCCGGCGCGCTTCGAGTCGCTCGAGCCCGCCGGCGGCGAGGGCGCCAACCGCTGGTACCGCGTGGTGCTGCGCGAGGGGCGCAACCGCGAGGTGCGCAGGCTGTGGGAGGCCGTCGGCGCGCGCGTCAGCCGCCTCATCCGCATCCGCTACGGCCC
>WFOW01000412.1 GCA_015487895.1 Gammaproteobacteria bacterium
CCCCGAGTGCGTCTCGGAGCGGGCCAAGCAGCGCCAGCGCGACGAGATGGGCACCCTGGGCTCCGGAAACCACTACCTCGAGGTGCAGGAGGTGGCCGAGATCCACGACCCGGAGGCGGCCGCGGCCTTCGGCCTGCGCGAGGGCGAGATCGTGGTCAGCATCCACTGCGGCTCGCGCGGGCTCGGCCACCAGATCGGCACCGACTACCTGCGGCGCATGCTCGAGGCCGCGCGTGCCCACGGAATCGCGCTCCCGGACCGCGAGCTCGCCTGCGCCCCCATCCGCTCCACCGTGGGCCAGGAGTACCTCGGCGCCATGCGCGCGGCCATCAACTGCGCCCTCGCCAACCGCCAGATCGTCACCCACCTGGCGCGCGAGGCCTTCGCCGCGGTCTTCCCGGGCGTGGACCTGCGGCTGGTCTACGACGTCTCGCACAACACCTGCAAGGAGGAGCTGCACCGCACCGCCGAGGGCGGCGAGCGCCGCCTCTACGTCCACCGCAAGGGCGCCACGCGCGCCTTCGGGCCCGGGCACCCCGACCTCCCCGAGGCCTACCGCGAGGTCGGCCAGCCGGTGCTCATCGGCGGCTCCATGGGCACCTGCTCCTACGTGCTCGTCGGCACGCGCGAGAGCGAGGCCCTCGCCTTCTCCTCGGCCTGCCACGGCGCCGGCCGCGCCATGAGCCGCAAGCAGGCGACGAAGCGCTGGCGCGGGCGCGAGCTGGTCGAGGAACTCGCCCGCCGGGGCATCGTCATCCGCTCGCCTTCGATGCGCGGTGTGGCCGAGGAGGCGCCGGGCGCCTACAAGGACGTCAGCGCCGTGGTCGAGGCGGCGCACGCGGCCGGGCTCGCGCGCAAGGTGGCGAAGCTGGTGCCCATCGTCTGCATCAAGGGCTGAGGGGGACGCGGTGGCGGTCCGCAACGAGGAGGTCGCCGCCGTCTTCGACGAGATCGCGGACCTGCTCGAGATCCGCGGCGACAACCCCTTCCGCGTGCGCGCCTACCGCAACGCCGCGCGCACGGTGCGCAGCCTCGGGCGCGAGGTCGCCGACCTCGTCGCCGCGGGCGAGGACCTCACGCGCCTGCCGGGCATCGGCCAGGACCTCGCCGGCAAGATCCGCGAGATCGTCACGACCGGCACCAGCGCCACCCTCGAGGCGCTGCGCCGCGAGCTGCCGCCGGGCCTGGGCGCGCTCCTGCGCCTGCCCGGGCTCGGGCCCAAGCGTGTGGCGGCACTGCACCACGAGCTCGGCATCGACAGCCTCGAGGCCCTGCGGCGCGCCGCCGAGGCCGGCAGGCTCCGCGGCCTCCCGGGCTTCGGCCCCAAGACCGAGGCGCGCGTGCTCGAGGCCATCCGGGCGCGTCTCGACACCGGCCGCCGCTTCCTGCTCGCCGAGGCCGAGGGCTGGGCCGAGGCCCTCGTCGAGCACCTGCGCGCCGCGCGCGGCGTGAACGAGATCGTGGTCGCCGGCAGCTTCCGGCGCCGGCGCGAGACCGTCGGCGACCTCGACATCCTGTGCACCGCGCGCGACGGCGCCGCGGTGGCGGCACACTTCGTGGGCTACGAGCGCGCCGCCGAGGTGCTCTCGCAGGGCACCACGCGCAGCACCATCGTGCTCCAGAACGGCCTGCAGGTGGACCTGCGCGTGGTCGAGGAAGGCAGCTTCGGCGCCGCCCTGCACTACTTCACGGGCAGCAAGGCGCACAACATCGCCGTGCGGCGCATGGGCCAGCAGCGCGGCCTCAAGATCAACGAGTACGGCGTCTTCCGCGGCGCGCGCCGCGTGGCCGGCAGCACCGAGGAGTCGGTCTTCCGCGCGGTCGGCCTGCCGTGGATCCCGCCCGAGCTGCGCGAGGACCGCGGCGAGATCGAGGCCGCGCAGGCCGGCTCCCTGCCGCGGCTCGTGCGGCGCGAGGACCTGCGCGGCGACCTCCATTGCCACACGCGCGCGAGCGACGGGCGCAGCACCTTGGAGGAGATGGCCGAGGCGGCGCGCGCCGCCGGGCTCGAGTACCTCGCCTTCACCGAGCACTCGCGCAGCCTGCGCGTGGCGCGCGGGCTGGATGCCGCGCGCCTGCGCGCCCACGTCGAGGCGATCCGCCGCCTCGACGAGCGCCTCGAGGGCATCGCGCTGCTCGCCGGCATCGAGGTCGAGATCCTCGAGGACGGCAGCCTGGATCTTCCCGACGACGTGCTCGCCGAGCTCGACGTGGTCGTCGGGGCGGTGCACAGCCACTTCGACCTGCCGCGTGCGCGCCAGACGCGCCGCATCCTGCGCGCCATGGACCATCCCCATTTCCACATCCTCGCCCACCCCAGCGGGCGGCTGCTGCTGCAGCGCGAGCCCTACGACGTCGACCTCGCGCGCGTCATCCGCCACGCGCGCGAGCGCGGCTGCTTCCTCGAGCTCAACGCCAATCCGGACCGCCTCGACCTCGACGACGTGCACTGCCGCATGGCGCGCGACGAGGGCGTGCTGGTGGCGATCTGCTCCGACGCCCACTCGAGCCTGGGCTTCGCCAACCTCCGCTACGGGGTCGGCCAGGCGCGGCGCGGCTGGCTGGGCCCCGAGCACGTGCTCAACACGCGCCCCCTCGAGGAGCTCCGCCGGCTGCTCGCCGGCGGCTGACGGGCCGCGGCCGTCTGCGGCGGCCGCAGAGGCGGGAGACGGGGGTCGGGAGGCGAGGGTCGGTGCGCCCTTCGGGCGCGGCCGTTTCTTTCCCGTCTCCCGTCACCCGTCTCCCGTCACCCGCAAACAGCAAACTGCAAACTGCGGCCCGCAGGC
>WFOW01000413.1 GCA_015487895.1 Gammaproteobacteria bacterium
CGCGGCCGCCCGGCACGGCGGCGGTGAGCACGTGCGTGCCGCGCCCGCCGAGGCGGCGGTAGACCTCGTCGAACCACACGGCCGTGCCGCCCTTGGTGGGCAGGAAGAGCTCGGTGAGCACCAGGAAGCGGTGGTCGCGGCGCGGCGCCGCGCCGCCGGCGCGTGTCGCGTCCTCCAGCGGCCGGACCACGGCGTTCACGCCGCCCCCCCCCGCCGGCCGCGGCCGGCCCGCCTCCGCCGCGGCCCCTTCGGGCCGCGGGCCGAGGAGGGCGAGGCCCGCGAGCGCCAGGTCGAGCCCGCTCCAGCGCAGGCGGCGCCGCGCGCCCGGCAGGTGCCGCACGCGCTCGGCCCAGGCGCCGAGGCGGCGGTGCCAGGCGGCCGTCACCAGGGGCGAGGCCGCGCCCTGGGCGAGCGCGCGCGCGACGGTCTCCGTGGGCAGGAAGCGCACGTCCGGGAACGCCGCGCGCACGGCCTCGAGCAGCGCGCGCAGCGCCTCGCGCGCCCCGGCCGCGCCCTCGCCCACGTAGCTCTCGCGGTGGGTCTCGATCAGGACCGGGCGGCCCTGGCGCACGCGCGTGCGCACGCGGGCCAGGGCGTCGGCCGGACGGTGGCCGCGGGCGGGCTCGAAGTGGACGTCGCGCACCACGTAGCGGGCGCCCCCGGCGGCGCGCTCGCCGTTGAGCACCACGGGGCCGGGCGCGGGGCGGCCGGCGGCGTCGCGGCCCTCGTGGCGCACGCCCGGCGTGACGATGCAGCGCACCCCGCGCGCGGCCCAGGCGCGCTCCACCGCGGGCGTCCAGACGAAGGTCGGCGGGACGGCCACGCGCGGCGGGGCGCCGAACAGGGCCCGCCAGGCGGCGACCTCCTCCTGCACGGCCTCCTCCACGGCCTCGTGCGGGACGGGGCGCGAGGGCAGCACCGAGCAGTCCGCCCAGCGCGTCTGGAGCGGCGCGGGCAGCGACGCGGGGTCCGGGACGGCCGCCGAGCCGAGCCAGGCGGCGATCCGCGGCTCGCGCGCGGCGACCGCGCGCACCGCGGGCGGCCAGCAGTGCTCCATGCCGTGGAGCTGGGCGACGAAGACGCCGCGCAGCGTCCCCTCGCGCACGGCCTGCAGGACCGGCGCCTGCGAGGGGTCGCCGAGCCGCACGCGCGGCCACACGCCGCGGCGCAGGGCGTCGGAGCCGGCCTCGCGCCACATGCGCCCGTCGGGGGCGGCGAGCACGACGCCGAGCGTCATCACGGCCGGGCGCCCCTCGGCGTCGCGCTGCGCGGCCAGCACGTCGGCCAGCGCGCGCAGCGCGCGCGCCTCGCCCTCGGGGTCGGCGCGCGGGCCCCAGTCGTCGCTCTCGAGCGTCACCACCGGCACGGCCAGCACCGGCTCGCGCCACAGGCGCCGAAGCAGCCCGCGCCAGGGCCAGAGCGCCGCGGCCCACAGGGCCAGGAGGCCCGCGGCGAGGGCGGCGGCGGCCCACGCCACCGCGCTCATCGTGCGGCCCCCCCGGCCACGGCCCGCCCGGCCGCCTCGTGCGCCTCCAGCCACTGGGAGAGCATCATCAGCACCCACACCATCACGCCGTAGTAGGCCGGGTGCTCGGCCACGCGCTCGCGCGTGAGCTCGCGCAGGAAATCCGGGGCCACGATGCGGCGCGCCTCCAAGGCCTCGAGGCTCCCGAGGGCGAGCCGGCGCAGGCCCTCGTGGCGCGTGAGCCAGATGCCGAAGGGCAGGCCGAAGCCGTGCTTGCGCTTGGCGAGGATGCGGCGCGGCAGGAAGCCGCGCATGGCCCGCTTGTAGAAGGGCCGCAGGCGCCAGGGCGTGGCCTTCAGGCGCGGCGGCAGGGCGCAGGCGAAGGCCACCACGGCCTCGTCCAGCATGGGGAAGGCGACCTCGACGCCGGCGAGCGCGCAGGCGCCGCCGACCTTCTGGAGGTCGTCGTCGGCGAGCGTGAAGCGCAGATCCATGGCGAGCATGCGGTCGAGGTCGTCGTCCGCGAGCGCGCCGTGGAAGGCCTCGGCGCGCAGCACAAGCGGCCGGGCGGGGTCGACGGCCTCGAGCAGCTCCGGATGCAGCACGCGCGCGGGGCCGAGGCGGCGCAGCAGGTTGTAGTCCTCGAGGCGCTCGACCGGGTCGCGCCGCGCCTGCTCGACGTAGCGCGCGAGCTTGCGCAGCGGACCGGGGCCGCCCGCCCGGGCGAGGGGGTCGACGAGCGCGGCGCGCAGCGGCCGCGGCAGGCGGCCGTAGAGCGCGAGCGCCTGCTGCCTGCGGTAGCGGGCGTTGCCGCCGAAGAGCTCGTCGCCGCCGTCGCCGGCGAGCAGGCGGTCGACGCCGGCCGCCCGCGCGAGCTCCGCGCAGCGCCAGGCGGCCACCACCGAGGCGTTCCCGAAGGGCTGGTCGAGATGGCGCGCGATGCGCGGCACCGCCTCGGCCACCTCCTCGGGCGTGAGGTAGTGCGTGCGGTGCTCGAGCCCGAAGTGGCGCGCGGCGGCGCGCGCGTAGCCGAGCTCGTCGTAGCCTTCCGCGTCGAAGCCGATCGAGAAGGCCGGGAAGCCGCTCCCGTGGAGGGACGCGGCGATGCCGGCGACGGCGGAGCTGTCGGTGCCGCCGCTGAGGAAGGCCCCGGGCGCGCTGGCGCCCTCCAGGGCGCCGCGCACCGCCTCGCGCAGGCGCCCGAAGAGCTCCTCGCGGGTGGCGGGCACCGGCGCCGCATAGGGGCCGAAGCGCGGCGCCCACCAGCGCTCGACCCGCGCGCGCCCGCCGTGCAGGCGCAGGCAGTGGCCGGGCAGCAGGCGGTGCACGCCCCGGAACACCGTCCCCGGCGCCGGCACCACGTGGAAGTGGAGATAGTGGAGCAGCGCCTGGGGGTCGAGCGCCGCGCCGTGCCCGCGCGCGAGGACGTCGGCGCGCGTGGCGAAGCGCAGCGCGCCGCCCTCCTCCGTCCAGCACACGGGCACGGCCCCGTGCCGGTCGGCGGCGACGAGCCCCTCGCCCTCGCCGTCGACGACCGCGAGGGCGAAGCGCCCCTCGAGGCGCTCGAGCAGGCGCGCGCCGTGCCGCCGCCACGCCTCGGCGAGCGCCTCGGCCGGGCCATGCGCCCGCGCGAGGCGCGCGAGCTCCGGGTCCAGCCAGCGCGGCAGCCCCGCCAGCGCCGCGTGGATGCCGTCGCCTCCGGCGGCCTGCCAGCGGCCCGAGAGCCTCGCCTCGGGCCCGCCCTCCGGCCGGAGGGCGACGCTGCCCGCAAGCTCCGGCACGGGTGCAGCCCCGTCTTCGCGGCTTTCGGCGGCGCAGGGCATCCCGCTCACCGCACGGCCTCCGCGGCATGCGCCGGCTGCGCCGACTCCTGCGGCGCGCGGGACTGCTCGCGCACGATCACGCCCAGCATCACCGTCAGCGCCACGAGCGCGTAGTAGAGGTCGAAGTAGGCCAGCCCGAGGAAGGCGCCGGCGACGGCGTAGCCCACGAGGCTCACCTGGAGCATGGAGGCCAGATCGTGCGCCCACAGCAGCTCCTCGCGCCGGCGCGTGAGCCTGCGTATGCGCCCGGCCTTGAGCCAGGTGAAGATCCCGAGCAGCAGGAACAGCGCGAGCCCCACGAAGCCGTGCTCGCCCAGCACCTCGAAGTAGATGCTGTGGGCGTCGTGCACCTTGTAGGGGTTCGGGGCGTAGAGGGCGAACCAGCGCGGGCGGAAGGTCTCGAAGCCGCCGCCCGTGAGCGGCCGGTCCAGCGCCAGGTTGAAGGCGAAGCCCCAGGCGTTGAGCCGGCCCTGGGCCGAGCGGTCCTCCTCGTAGCGCTCGATGGTCTCCATGCGCGCGTGCCACTTCTCGGGCATGAAGTCCCAGGCGGCCGGCGCCAGCGCCGCCAGCACGAGCACGAACAGCAGCTTGCGGCGGGTGCGCCAGGCCAGCATGGCGAGCATGGCGAGGATGCCGACCAGCGCGCCGCGCGAGTGGGTGCCGAGGATGGCGATCCCGGTCAGCCCCATGGCCGCCCACCACAGGTTGCGCTCCCAGATCCGCCTCGCCTGGAGCTGGAGGTAGCGCATCAGCGGCAGCACCATGATCATGGCCAGGCCGATCTCGTTGTTGCCCCCGATGAAGGTGCCGTAGGGGCCGAGCACGCGGTGGGCACCGCCCGTGGTCAGGGTGAAGATCCCGCCCTTGACGCCGTAGAAGCCGATGGAGAGCACGATCGCCCACACCAGCCAGTGGATGCGCTCGCGCGTGAAGATGAGCATCATCGTGACGAAGGTGAAGAGCTGGATCTTGAGCACCTTCTCGAGCTGCCGGCCGGCGGCCTCGGGCTCGAGCGCGAAGAAGGTGGTCACCACCATCCACAGGGTGAAGAGCGCGAGCACCACCGTCTCGCGCGTGAGCGGCGGCGGCCTGCGGTCGCGTGTGAGCAGCAGCGCCGCGAGCGTGGTCGCCCCCACAGTCATGGCGACGGGGAAGTCGCGCGCGATGCCCCAGGCGAGCCGGTGCGGGTTCATGTAGGCGATCCAGGACCACACCAGCACGCCGATCCAGGGCCGGGCCAGGATCACCGGGACGCTGCCGAAGACGACCGCGAGGACGAAGAGGTCACGCATGGGTCGGGGTGCAGCTCACAGCTCGCGGCTTACGGAAAAAGAGGCATTCGACGGTCCGCGATGGCCGGTGCACGGGAGACGGGTTGCGGGAGACGGGAAAGAAATGGCCGCGCGCGGAGCGCGCTCCAACCCTCGCCTCCCGGCACCCGTCTCCCGCCTCTGCCGCCGCAGGCGGTCGCGGCTGGAAGCCGTGCCCGCTTCGCGGGAGTGGACGGGAGACGGGTGACGGGTGACAGGGCACGGTGCACAGGCCACCGTAAACCGTAACCTGCAACCTGTAACCTGGCCCTGTGGGAGCGGCATCCTGCCGCGACCAAGGCCGGAGTGAGGCTGAAGAATCGCGGCTGGAAGCCGCTCCCACAGCTGGAAGCTGCTCCCACACTCGAAGGGCGCTCCACCCCTCGCCTCCCGGTCCATGTCTCTCGCCTCTGTGTTCCGCTCCACAGCCGTCGAGCCCGGCCCTTGCCGAAGGCTGAAGACCGACACCGGATGCCTGGATCAGGCACGCTACCGCCCTCCCCCGCACACAGGGGCATGGATCGGCGGCGCGGGCACGGGCCGGCGCCTCAGGCGCCGGCGGCGCCGCGCAGCCCGCCGCGGTCGGCGAGCCAGCGCTCCAGGACGGCGCGGATGCGCCGCGCCGCCCGGCCGTCCCAGCGCTCCGGGACGCGCCCGCGGCGGCCGCCGCCGGCGAGCACACGCTCGGCGGCGGCGCGGATGCGCTCGGGGTCGGTGCCCACGAGCTCGTTGGTGCCCTCGGTGAGCGTCACGGGCCGCTCGGTGTTCTCGCGCAGCGTCAGGCAGGGGACCCCGAGGGCGGTGGTCTCCTCCTGCATGCCGCCCGAGTCCGTGAGGACGAGGCGCGCCTCGCGCATGAGCCCGAGCATCTCGAGATAGCCGAGCGGGCCGGCCAGCACCACGCCCGCGGCCTCGAGGCGGCCCGCCACGCCGAGGCGCTCGATGGCCGCGCGCGTGCGCGGGTGCACCGGAAAGACCACGGGCAGGCGGCGCGCGATCTCCGCGACCGTATCGAGGATGCCGCGCAGCACGTCCGGACGGTCCACGTTGCCCGGGCGGTGGAGCGTGAGCAGCGCATGCCCCGCCTCGCCCGCGCGCCGGAGGGCGCGCGGGGCGAGCCGCGCGAGCGTCTCGGCGGCGGGCACCGCGCGCGGCTCCTGCGCGCGCAGGGTGTCGATCATGACGTTTCCGACGAAGTGGATGCGC
>WFOW01000414.1 GCA_015487895.1 Gammaproteobacteria bacterium
CGCGCGCCGGCGCGCGGCGGTGCCCACGGTCTCGCTCGTCGGCTACACCAACGCCGGCAAGTCCACGCTCTTCAACCGCCTCACGCACGCCGGCGTCTACGCGGCCGACCAGCTCTTCGCCACGCTCGATCCCACGGTGCGGCGCGTCGCGCTCGAGCGCGCGGGCGACGTGGTGCTCGCCGACACCGTGGGCTTCATCCGCCACCTGCCGCACGACCTGGTCGCGGCCTTCCGCTCCACGCTCGAGGAGACGACGGAGGCGGCGCTGCTCGTGCACGTCATCGACGCCTCCGACGAGCGCCACGACGAGGCCGCCGCCGAGGTGCGCGAGGTGCTGCGCGAGATCGGCGCCGAGCGCATCCCGCAGCTCGAGGTCATGAACAAGATCGACCGCATCGGCGAGGCCCCGCGCATCGACCGCGACGGCGACGGCACGGTGCGCCGCGTGTGGGTCTCGGCCGCCACGGGCGCGGGCCTCGAGCTGCTGCGCGCGGCCCTCGCCGAGCGCCTGCGCGGCGAGGAGCGCCGCGGCTGGCTGGAGCTCGGCGCCGCCGACGGCAGGCTGCGCGCGCGCCTCTACGCGCTCGGCGCGGTGCGGGAGGAGAGCCCGCGGCCCGAGGGCGGCTGGCTGCTGCGCGTGGCGCTGCCGCCCGCGGCCTGCCGGCGCCTCGAGCGCGAGGGGCTGCGCCTGCGCTGGCGGGAGGACGAGGGCGCCGCGCGCGCCGCGGTTGCGGCACCGCAGGGGGCTACCTAAAATGCGCGGGCACGCGCCGGACCGTGTGCCGGCGTCACCGGGCCCGGGCGATCCGCTGTCCCGAAGGGCGGACCGTCCGGGCTCGCGCTGTCGGGCGCCGTCGCGCCCGGAGCCGGAGGGGAGATGGCCTGGAACGAGCCCGGAGGCGGCGGCCGCGATCCCTGGGGAGGAGGGCGCGGCGACCAGGGGCCGCCCGACCTCGACGAGGTCTTCCGCCGCCTGAGCCAGCGGCTCGGCGGCCTGTTCGGCGGCCGCCGCGGCGGCGCGCGCGCCGGCGGCGGGCGGAGCGGCGGCGGCCTCTGGCTCGTGGGCGTGGGCGTCGCCGTCTGGCTGCTGTCCGGCATCTACATCGTGGGGCCGGCCGAGCGCGGCGTGGTGCTACGCTTCGGCAAGTACGTCGGCACCACCATGCCGGGCCCGCACTGGCACTGGCCCTATCCGATCGAGCGCGTCGAGAAGGTCGACGTCGACCGCATCCGCCAGGCCGAGCACAAGGCCCTCATGCTGACGCGCGACGAGAACATCGTCGACGTCGACGTCGGCGTGCAGTACCGCGTGCAGGACCCGAAGGCCTACCTGTTCCACGTGCGCAATCCCGAGCTCACCGTGGTGCAGGCGGTCGAGAGCGCCATCCGCGAGGTCGTGGGCAAGAGCGACATGGACTTCGTGCTCACCGAGGGGCGCACCGAGGTCGCCGCGCGCACGCAGCGGCTCGCCCAGGCCATCCTCGACCGCTACGGCACCGGCGTGCAGCTCACCAAGGTCAACCTCAAGGACGCGCAGCCGCCGGAGGAGGTGCAGGCCGCCTTCGCCGACGCCATCAAGGCACGCGAGGACGAGCAGCGCTACAAGAACGAGGCCGAGGCCTACGCCAACGAGATCATCCCCAAGGCGCGCGGGCGCGCGGCGCGCCAGATCGAGGACGCCAACGCCTACAAGGCCGAGGTCGTCGCCCGCGCCAAGGGCGAGACGGCGCGCTTCCTCGCGCTGCTGCGCGAGTACCAGCGCGCCCCGCAGGTGACGCGTGAGCGCCTCTACATCGACGCCATGGAGCACGTCTTCGGCAACGCCACCAAGGTCGTGGTCGACGTCGAGCGCGGCAGCCCGCTGCTCTACATCCCGCTCGACCGCCTCATGGGCAAGGCGGGCGGGGCGGCGGCGCCGGAGGCGGCCCCGGCCTCGCCGGCGCCGGCGGAGAAGCCGCCCATGCGCCGGCGCGCGCCCCTGGGCGGGCGCTTCCGTGATCTCAGGCGGCGGGAGGTGCGCTGATGGGCGGGGCGCGTGCGGGCCTGCTGATCCTGCTCGGCCTGGCGCTGCTCGCCGGGTCGATGTCGGTCTTCACGGTCGACGAGCGCGAGAAGGCGGTGATGCTGCGCCTGGGCGAGATCGTGCGCGCCGACTACGAGCCGGGGCTGCACTTCAAGGTCCCCTTCGTCAACAGCGTGCGCAAGTTCGACGGGCGCATCCTCACGCTCGACGCCCCGCCCGAGCGCTACCTGACGAGCGAGAAGAAGAACGTCATCGTCGACTCCTACGTCAAGTGGCGCATCAAGGAGGTGGGGCGCTACTTCCGGGCCACCGGCGGCGACGAGCGCCGCGCGGCGCTGCGCATCTCCCAGATCATCAAGGACGGCCTGCGCAGCGAGTTCGGCAAGCGCACCATCCAGGAGGTGGTCTCGGGCGAGCGCGAGGAGGTGATGGCCGCGCTCGTGGCCAAGGCCAACCGCCAGGTCGACGGCCTCGGCGTCGAGATCGTCGACGTGCGCGTCAAGCGCATCGACCTGCCGCCCGAGGTCTCGACCTCGGTCTTCCGGCGCATGGAGGCCGAGCGCGAGCGCGTCGCGCGCGAGTTCCGCTCCCGCGGCCAGGAGGCGGCCGAGCGCATCCGCGCCGAGGCCGACCGCAAGCGCACGGTCATCCTCGCCGAGGCCTACCGCGAGGCCGAGCGCATCCGCGGCGAGGGCGACGCCATCGCCGCGCGCATCTACGCCGAGGCCTTCAGGAAGGACCCGGACTTCTACGCCCTCTACCGCACGCTGGCGGTCTACCGCAGCGCCTTCCGCGGCAAGGACGACGTGATCGTCCTCGACTCGCGCAACGAGTTCCTGCGCTACCTCAAGGGCGGCGGAGGCGAGTGAGCCGGCGGGGCGGCCTCCCATGCTCTGGCAGCAGCTCTTCAGCGCGCTCGGCCTCGCCCTGGTGCTCGAGGGGCTCGGCCCCTTCCTGAGCCCGGGCGGCTGGCGGCGGGCCATGCTCGCGGTCGCCGCCCTGGACGACCGCGCCCTGCGCCTGATGGGCCTCGCCGCCATGGGCGCGGGCCTGCTGCTGCTCCACCTCGCCCGCTGAGGGCGCGGCCGTGGGCGCCGATCCCAGCGCACCGGAGGGGCGGGCCGTGGACGCGCGCCGCTGGCTGCTGCCCGAGGGCATCGAGGAGCTCCTGCCCGCGGAGGCCGCGCGCATCGAGGCGCTGCGCCGCGCCCTCCTCGACCTCTACGCGGCGTGGGGCTACGAGCTCGTCATCCCGCCCTTCGTCGAGCACCTCGAGACCCTGCTCACGGGCACGGGCCACGCCCTCGAGCCGCACACGCTCAAGCTCACGGACCCGCTCTCGGGGCGGGTGCTCGGCATCCGCCCCGACATGACGCCGCAGGCGGCGCGCATCGAGGCGCGCCGCCTGCGGCGCGCGGTGCCCGTGCGCCTGTGCTACCTCGGCACGGTGCTGCGGGCGCGGCCCGAGTGGCCCGGCGGCACGCGCAGCCCGCTGCAGGTCGGCTGCGAGCTCTACGGCCACGCGGGCGTCGAGGCCGATCTCGAGGTCGTGCTCCTCATGCTCGAGACGCTGGCCGCCGCCGGCGTGCCCCAGG
>WFOW01000415.1 GCA_015487895.1 Gammaproteobacteria bacterium
GCTGGACCGCATGGAGGTGATCCGTATCCCGGGCTACACCGAGGACGAGAAGGTCCACATCGCCACGCGCTATCTGGTGCCCAAGCAGATGAAGGCGAGCGGGCTGCGCGAGGAGGAGCTCGTCATCACCGAGCCCGCCATCCGCGACATCATCCGCTACTACACGCGCGAGGCGGGCGTGCGCAACCTCGAGCGCGAGATCGCCAAGATCTGCCGCAAGGTGGTCAAGGGCCTGGTGCTCAAGCCGCGCGACCGGCGCGTGGTGGTCAGCCCGCGCAACCTCGAGAAGTACCTGGGGGTGCGCCGCTACCGTTACGGGCGCGCCGAGGAGAGCGACCGTGTCGGGCAGGTGACGGGGCTCGCCTGGACCGAGGTCGGCGGCGAGCTGCTCACCATCGAGGCCGCCGTGATGCCGGGCAAGGGCAACATCATCCGCACCGGGCAGCTCGGCGACGTCATGAAGGAATCCATCGAGGCGGCGCGCACGGTGGTGCGCGCCCGCGCCCGCACCCTAGGCATTGCCACGGACTACTTCGAGAAGCACGACATCCACATCCACGTCCCGGAGGGCGCCATCCCCAAGGACGGCCCCAGCGCCGGCATCGGCATGTGCACGGCGCTGGTCTCGGCGCTCACGGGCATCCCGGTGCGCGCCGACGTGGCGATGACGGGCGAGATCACGCTGCGCGGCGAGGTGCTGCCCATCGGGGGGCTGAAGGAGAAGCTGCTCGCCGCCCACCGCGGCGGGGTGCGCACCGTTCTGATCCCGGAGGAGAACGTCAAGGACCTCGTCGACATCCCGAAGAACGTCAAGGCCGAGCTCGACATCCGGCCCGTGAAGTGGATCGACCAGGTCCTCGAGATCGCGCTCACCAGCATGCCGGTGCCGCTGCCGGAGGACGAGGAGGGCGGCGCCAAGCCCGCCGCGGCCAAGCGCAAGGGCGGCCGCAAGCGCGGCGGCGTGCACGCGCACTAAAGGCGGCCGGGTGCATGAAGCGCGCGGTTGACCGCGCGCATGCGTGCCTGCTATAAGGCTGCGCTCCGAGCACGGCCGGTGCGGCGCGGGCGCCGTGCCGGCCGCCGCGTGATCCGCCGCCACGCAGGGAGGGCCGGAATGTCGCCCGGCAGCGGCGACGTCGGGCCCGGTCAGCGCAACGGGCCGTCCATGGCCCAGCCAAGAGGCAGCACCCCGCGCAGCGCCGTCCGGTGCGGCGGGGAGGGGCCGTTGCGCACCCGCTGACGAGAGACGAACACCGACGCAGGAGGGGAGCCCCGCATGAACAAGTCCGAGCTCATCGACGCCGTCGCCGAGACCGCCAACCTCCCGCGCGCCGCCGCTGAGCGCGCCGTCAACGCCGTCTTCGACTCCATCCGCGACGCCCTGGTCAAGGGTGAGCAGGTGGTGCTCGCGGGCTTCGGGACCTTCTCCGTCAAGGAGCGAGCCGCGCGCACCGGCCGCAACCCGCAGACGGGCGAGACCATCCAGATCGCCGCCGCGCGCGTGCCGAGCTTCAAGGCTGGCAAGACGCTCAAGGATGCCGTAAACTAGCGCCGCTCCACGGGCCGCGGCCGCGGCCCGGCAGCGCCGCCGGGCACGGCCGGCGGTGGGCTCGGATCCCGCGGGAGCGGCACCGCATGCGGGTGCTTAGCTCAGCCGGGAGAGCGTCGCCCTTACAAGGCGAAGGTCGGGGGTTCGAGCCCCTCAGCACCCACCAGGCGCACACCCGGAGCGGTAGTTCAGCTGGTTAGAATGCCGGCCTGTCACGCCGGAGGTCGCGGGTTCGAGTCCCGTCCGCTCCGCCACCTTCCTTGCCTTGCCCCGTGCCGTCAGCCGCTTGGCGGCAGGGGCGCTCCCGTGTCATCCATCTTGTGGACCAATGGGAGCGCCTGCCCGCGCCTGACGAGCCTGGGCGGGCGGCCGCCTGCTTCGCGCGGCCTGTCGTCCCTGTCGGATGGGATCCCCGCCCGCGCGGTGGACCGTTTCCGGTAACATCGTCCCCATGCGCCTGAGCGAGGACGAGCGCCGGCTGATCCGCGCCAAGGTCGCCGAGCTCTTCGGGCCCGGGGCGCGCGTGCGCCTGTTCGGCTCGCGCGTGGACGATGCGGCCCGCGGCGGCGACATCGACCTGCTCGTGGAGGTGCCGGAGCCCGTCGGCAACCGCCCGGCCGCGGCCGCGCGGCTGGCGGCGGAGCTGCAGATCGCCCTCGGGGACCAGCGTATCGACGTCGTCCTCGTCGACCCCCACACCCCGCCCGCGCCGGTCCACGAGGTCGCGCGGCGCACGGGGGTGCCGCTGTGAGCGCCCCGCGGGAGGCCAGGGCCGCTCTGCGCGCCGCCCTGGAGGTGGCCGCGCGCGAGGCCGCGCACCTGCGGGGCACGCGCGAGCGCCTGCTCCCGGGGCCGGTGGATGCGGCCTGGGTGCGGCGCCTCGAGGCCGACCCGGTGCTGGCCGAGCGGGTCGATGGCTTCGTCGCCCGCTTCGGGCGGCTGCAGGACACGCTCGGCAACCGCGTCGTCCCGCGGCTGCTCGCCGCCCTCGCCGAGCCCGTGGGCGCGCAGATCGACAACCTCCACCGCCTCGAGCGCCTCGGCCTGCTGCGCTCCGCCCGGGAATGGATCGAGGCCCGGAACCTCCGCAACCGCCTCGTCCACGAGTACGTCACGGATCCGGAGGAGTTCGCGCAGGCCCTCGAGCGCGCGCGCGAGCTCACCGACCTCCTGCTCGACACCTGCGAGCGCCTCGCCGCCCGCGCCGCGGCGCTGGGGCACGAGGGCGGCTGAGGCGCGCCCTGGGCTGCCGCAAGGGGGCGGTCAGCGCAGGCTGGCCAGGTAATGCGCGAGGGCCCGCAGCTCCCCGTCCGAGAGCCCCTGCACCATGGTGCGCATGATAGGGCTGTCGCGGCGTCCGCCCGGGTCACGGAACTCCCGCAGGGTGCGGAAGAGGTACTCGGGCTGCTGGCCCGCAAGCCGCGCGTAGCCGCGGCGCCCGCGCCCGTCGAGGCCGTGGCAGCCTATGCAGCGGCTGCGGTAGATCGGTTCGCCGCGCGCGGCGAGCGCGGGGTCGCCGCCGGCCGGCCGCAAGGGCTGGCTCGAGAAGTAGATCACGAGGTTGAGCTTGTCCTCGTCCGTGAAGCGGCGGGCGAGGGCCTGCATGTAGGTGGTGCGCCTGGCGCCGGTGGCGAAGCGCTCGATCTGGTCCAGCAGATAGACCGGATTCTGGCCGGCGAGCTTGGGCACGTGGGGGCGGCGGCTGTTGCCGTCCTCGCCGTGGCAGTAGAAGCAGAAGGCGCCGCGCTCGCGTCCCGCCTCGATGGCGGCGGCGAGCCGGCCTTCGTCGGCGAGCACGTGCCGCACGCGCTGGAGCAGATGCGGGGGCGAAGGCTCCTGTGCCGCCACGCTTTCACCCCCCGTCCCTGCGGCGATGCCGAGGATCGCGAGCGGTAGCCAGAGCAGCACGCTTCGCATCGGGCGTCTCTCTCCCTTTCAGCGGTGAAGTCACCTGGCCGCCTCCCGGGCGGGAGGGGCCGATGGGAGGCTCGCATGGCGAGCGGCGCCCCGTATTGATCCCGGTCAGGGAGTGCGGGCGGGATTCTGGCTGGGTCCCGGGGTCTCGCCGGAGGGGGCGGCCGGAACGATCCGGAGCACACGCCCGCCGCGGTGGTCGAGCAGGTAGAGCTCGCCGGCCCCATCCTCGGCGAAGGACGAGGGATGCGTGCCCGTGCGCCGCATGAGGACCAGGCGACGCCAGCGGCCGTCGGCGCCGCGCTTCAGGCCCCAGAGCGGCCCCGTGCACCAGTCGCTGAAGACGTACACCCCGCGCAGGGCCGGAATGGCGCGGCCGCGGTAGACGAAGCCGCCGGTCACGGAGCAGCCCTCGTCGTGGCCGTACTCGAAGACGGGATCCACGAGATCGCGGCGGCGGGCGCAGTCGGGGTCCGCGAAGCACAGCGACCCTTCCTTGAGGTTCCAGCCGTAGTTGAGCCCCTTCGGATGGCCGGCGGGCGCCCGGTCGATCTCCTCGCGCCGGTCCTGGCCCACGTCGGCGATCCAGAGCTCGCCCGTGGCGCGGTCGAAGCTGAAGCGCCAGGGGTTGCGAAGCCCCAGTGCCCAGACCTCGGGGCGGGCGCCGGGGCGGTCGACGTCGAGCCGCAGGAGCTTGCCGAGCGGGCTGCGCGGGTCCTGGGCGTTGCCCCAGGGATCGCCGGCGCCGCCGCCGTCGCCCGGCCCCAGCCAGAGACGCCCGTCGGGGCCGAAGGCGAGCTGGCCGCCGTTGTGGTTGGCGGCCGGCTGCGGCAGCCGCAGCCAGCGGCGCAGCCGGCCGCGCACCGTGCCGCCCGCCACGCGCGCCTCGGCGAGCACCACCGCCCCCTCGCGGTCGGTGTAGTAGAGGAACATCCGTCCGTTTTCGGCGAAGCGCGGGTGGAGGGCGACGCCGAGCAGCCCCTGCTCGAAGCCGCGGCTGACCCGCTCCGACAGGTCGAGGACGAGGGCGCGGCCCGTGCCGTCGTGCGCGAGCCGCCACAGCCGCCCTCCCTGCTCGACGAGCCAGGCATGGCGCGGCCCGAAGGCGAGCCCCACGGGCCGCTCGAAGCCTTCCGCCCAGGGCGCCAGCGCCACGCGCGGCGGGGCCGCCGGCTCGGGCCCGGACGCCCGGACCGCGGCGGCGGCCGCGCAGGCGAGGATGCAGGCGAGGGCCCGGACCACGGACGCGGTGTAGGCGCGCGCCGGCCCGTGCATCTCGGGCGCGTCAGGCACGGCGGCCGCCGAGGCCGCCCGAGGCGGCACCCGAGCGGCAGCGCCAGCGGGCGCGCAGCCGCTCGCCCATGTCGCGGGCGGCGATCCAGGGCCGGCGCCATCGCAGCGCGCGGCGGGCGTATAGGGGGGACCCGTCCGCGCGGCGTCCGCTGCGGTGGCGCTCGGCGATCGCCCGGGCCAGCAGCGCGAACAGGTTATGCTCCTCCAGCACCCGCCGGCGCGCCTCCAGCACCGCTTCCCGGCGCCTGGCGTGCTCGCCCGCGGCCATCGCCTCGCGGATGATGCGCGCGGCCTCCTCCGCGTCGTCGGGCGGGATGCGGATCAGGCTCTCCTCCGGGAAGTAGTCGGTGACGTTGGGGCAGCCGCAGTAGAAGGGCAGCGCGAAGCCGAGGAAGGTGTCGGCCAGCTTCTCGCTCCAGTGGTGCGGGGCGATGTGGTTCTCGATCGCGACGTGGCAGCGGTACGGATCGATGGCGGCGGCCTTGTCCGGGAGGGGGCGCACGCCGCCTCCGTGGAGCGCCAGCTCGGGCAGACGCTCGCGCAGGCCCCGCATGAGGGCGTGGCGCCGGCGGTGGAAGGTGTGCCCCTGGGCCTTGGCCGACCAGACCATGGAGACCCCGCCGTGCTTGGGCGGAGGCGGGGCGTTGAGGAGCTCGTCGAAGGTGCGCACGCGCCCGCTGTCCCGGTCGTATCCGTAGAGCCATACCAGCCCGGACTGGCTGTATATGCGGTCCGGGTGCGGCAGCGCCCATGGCTCCTGGCTCGTGAGGACCGCCGCGAACTGCCGGGCGAAGGCCGTGCCGTAGGCCTTCACGCAGGACGGCTCCGTGGTCACGAGGAGCGTGTGCTCCGGAGGGCAGGCCAGCCGCTCGACGCGCAGGGAGAACCGCTCCCCGCGCCGTGGGGGCAGGTCCTCGATCACGACCAGCCAGTCGTAGCGCCGGGCCTCGGGGTCCAGCAGGAAGCGGCACTCCCCCCACACGGGCCCGGCATCCGGGAGCTGGCGCCGCAGGAGCTGGCGCGGGATCTTGGTCATGACCTTCACCCGCAGGCGCGCGCCGGCCCCGCGTCCCTTCCGTCCACCGGGGGTCACCCGGGCGCTCCCGCCGGTGTCGCGTCGAGGCGCAGGACCGTGTTGGCGCGCGTGCGGGCGACGGGTCCGTAGCCGCGGGCGGCGAGCAGGTCCAGCACGTCCTCGCGCCAGCGCGCGCGGTTGACGTGCTCGAGGATGACGAGCCGCGGGAGCAGACGGGACGGGGCCGTGCGCACGAACCCGCAGAGGACCTGGTCCTCCGCCCCCTCCACGTCGATCTTGAGGGCATCGAGGCCCCTCGCGCGCGCCTCGGCCAGGACGTCTGCGAGGGTGCGCATGGGCACCTCGACGGTCCACCGGCTCTCCGTTGGCCCCATGCGCTCCTGGTCGGGCAGCACGCTCGCTCCCCCGAGGTCGACGTCCGTGCCGGCCGGAACCGACAGGGTGCAGCGGCCTTCGCTGGCGCCCAGGGCGCACGGGAGGACGGTCACCCGGCTCTCCAGACCGTTCGCCTCCACGTTGAAGCGCAACCGCTCCTGCATGAGGGGGTTCGGCTCCACGGCGATCACCCGCTCGTAGCCGAGCGCGCAGGCCATCAGCGTGTAGTAGCCGCAGTTCGCTCCGATGTCCAGGAAAAGGCCGCGCCGGGGCAGGCGGGCGAGACAGCCGAGCTCGACCCGCTCGCGCGGCCGCGAGCCGAACAGGATCTTGGCGTCGATCGTGTTGTCGAAGGGGTGCAGCCGCAGCCGCAGCCCCCGATGGACGATGTCGACGGGCCCGACCCCCACGGCCGTGCGCCACGCGCGGCGGAGCGCACGCTTGACGGGCCCCCGCGCCATTCCCAGCCGCGCAAGCCCGTGCAGCGCCCGTCCCGGAAGGGGCGGCGTGTAGGCGCCCCAGGGCGGCTGGGGGATGCGTCCCGGACGTTGCGGCTCCAGGGAGGGCATGAGGCGTTCGGTCGCACGAGGCGCAGGTGCGGCAGGGTCCCTGCCGCCGGCGACTCCAGAGTATGCCAGCGGCATGCGCCTCGCGACAGGTGCGGCCGCGGGTGCTGCCTGCGTGCGAGCCGGGGAGGGCCGAGGCCTGCATGCGCCGGGGGCGCCATGCCCGTCCCGGCCCCGGCGGGGAAAGCCCCGCTTCCAGGGCGGGAATGGATGCCGCGGGATGGATGATGGCCTATGCTAGCGGGCCGTCGCAGCGCTGGAGCGAGGAGTGACGATGGCGATCGCAGCGAGCTTTCACCCGCCGCGGCGGGTGCTGATGGGGCCCGGGCCCTCGGACGTGCATCCGCGGGTGCTGGAGGCGATGGCGCGGCCGACGATCGGGCACCTGGATCCCGAGTTCGTCCGCATGATGGACGAGCTGAAGGCCATGCTGCAGGCGGCCTTCCGCACGGAGAACCGGCTGACGCTGCCGGTGTCGGCGCCGGGCTCGGCGGGCATGGAGTGCTGCTTCGCGAACCTGGTGGAGCCCGGCGACAAGGTGATCGTGTGCCGCAACGGCGTCTTCGGCGAGCGCATGCGCGAGAACGTGGTGCGCTGCGGCGGGGAGGCCGTGGTGGTGGACGACCCGTGGGGCGAGCCGGTGGACCCGCAGAAGCTGGCCGACGCGCTGAAGGCGCATCCGGACGCGAAGGTGGTGGCCTTCGTGCACGCCGAGACCTCGACCGGTGCCCGCTCGGACGCCGAAACGCTGGTCCGGCTGGCGCGCGAGCACGGCTGCCTCACCATCGTGGACACGGTCACGGCGCTGGGCGGCATCCCCGTGGAGGTGGACGCCTGGGGTGCGGACGCGGTCTATGCGGGCACGCAGAAGTGCCTCTCGTGCGCGCCGGGGCTCGCGCCCGTGACCTTCAGCGAGCGGGCGGCTGAGCGCGTCCGCGCGCGCAGGAGCCCGGTGCAGAGCTGGTTCCTGGACCTGAACCTCGTCATGGGCTACTGGGGCGAGGGGGCCAGGCGCACCTATCACCACACCGCGCCGGTCAACGCCCTCTACGGGCTGCACGAGGCGCTGCGGATCCTGCTCGAGGAGGGCCTGGAGAAGGCCTGGGCGCGCCACCGCCGCCACCACGAGGCGCTGCGGGCCGGGCTGGAGGCCATGGGGCTGGAGCTCGCGGTGCGGCCGGAGGCGCGGCTGCCGCAGCTCAACGCCGTGCGCGTGCCGGAGGGCGTGGACGAGGCGGCGGTGCGCCGCGCGCTGCTGGAGCGCTTCGGGCTGGAGATCGGGGCGGGCCTCGGCGATCTCGCCGGCAAGGTCTGGCGCATCGGGCTCATGGGGGCGAGCTGCACGGAGCGGCACGTGCTGCTGTGCCTCTCGGCGCTGGAGGCGGTGCTGGCCGACATGGGCGTGCGCCTGCCGCGCGGGGAGGCGGTGGAGGCCGCGCGCGCGGCCTGGGCGGCGTAGAGGCGGAGGGAGAGGGTCGCCGAACCGTTCACCGCCCGCGCGCGAGCGCGACCAGCTCGTAGAGCAGCCCCAGCGCCTCGCGCGGCGTGAGGCCGTCGGGGTCGAGGGCGCGCAGGCGCTCGAGCGCGGGGTGCGGCGGCCCCTCCGGCGGCGGCTCGGCGAACAGGCCGAGCTGGGGCGTGCGCTCCGCCGCCGACCGCGCCACCGGCGGCCTGCCCGCCTCCAGCGCCGCCAGGCGCTCGCGCGCGGCGGCGATCACCTCCTCCGGCACGCCCGCGAGCCGCGCCACGTGCAGCCCGTAGCTGCGGTCGGCGGGGCCCTCGCGCACGCTGTGCAGGAAGATCACCCGGTCGCCGTGCTCGGCCGCCTCCAGGTGCACGTTGGCCACCCCCGGCAGCGCATCGGCGAGCGCCGTGAGCTCGAAATAGTGGGTGGCGAAGAGCGTGAAGGCGCGGATGCGCGCGGCGAGCGCCTCGGCCGTCGCCCAGGCCAGCGCCAGGCCGTCGTAGGTGCTGGTGCCGCGGCCGATCTCGTCCATCAGCACCAGGCTGCGCTCGGTGGCGTTGTGCAGGATGTTGGCCGTCTCGGTCATCTCGACCATGAAGGTCGAGCGCCCGGAGGCGAGATCGTCGGCGGCGCCGATGCGCGTGAAGATGCGGTCCACGGGGCCGATCACGGCGCGCGTGGCGGGCACGAAGCTTCCCATGTGCGCGAGCAGCACGATGAGGGCGGTCTGGCGCATGTAGGTGGACTTGCCGCCCATGTTCGGGCCCGTGATCACCAGCATGCGGCGCGACTCGTCCAGCCGGAGGCTGTTGGGCACGAAGGGCTCGTCCAGGGCCTGCTCGACCACCGGGTGGCGCCCGTCCTCGATCAGGATCCCGGGCTCGCCGGTGAGCTCGGGACGGCTCCAGCCGAGGGCCACGGCGCGCTCGGCGAGGTTCGCCAGCACGTCGAGCTCGGCCGCCGCCTCGGCGAAGCGCTGCAGCGGCCCGAGGTGCTCGGCGACGGCATCGAGCAGCCCCTCGTAGAGCGCGCGCTCGCGCGCCAGCGCCCGCTCCCGCGCCGAGAGCACCTTGTCCTCGAAGGCCTTGAGCTCCGGGGTGACGTAGCGCTCGGCGCCCTTGAGCGTCTGGCGCCGCTGGTAGTCCTCCGGAACCTTGTCCGTGTGCGAGCGCGTGACCTCGATGTAGTAGCCGTGCACCCGGTTGTAGCCCAGGCGCAGGTTGGGGATGCCGGTGCGCGCGCGCTCGCGCGCCTCGAGCTCGGCGAGGAAGCGGTCTGCGCCCTCGGCCAGCGCGCGCAGCTCGTCGAGCTCGGCGTCCCAGCCGGGGGCGATGACGCCGCCGTCGCGCGCGAGCGCCGGCGGCTCCTCGACCAGGGCGCGCGCGAGCGTCTCGCGCACCTCGGTGTGCTCGCCGAGCCGCCACGCGAGCTCGTCGAGGAGGGGCGATCCCGCCGCCTGCGCCGCTTCGCGCAGGTCCGGGATGCGCCCGAGGGCGCCGCGCAGGGCGGCGAGGTCGCGCGGGCGCGCCGAGCGCAGGGCGACGCGCGCGAGGATGCGCTCCACGTCGCCCATCCCCCGCAGGGCCTCGCGCAGGCGCCCGCCCGCGCCGCCGGCGAGGAGGTCCTCGACCGCCTGGTGGCGGCGGCGCAGCGTCGCGCGGTCGCGCAGCGGCCGGTGCATCCAGCGGCGGAGCAGCCGCGCGCCCATGGGCGTGCGGCAGCGGTCGAGCACGCCCGCCAGGGTGTGCTCGTCGCGGCCCGCGAGGCTGCGGTCGAGCTCCAGGTTGCGGCGCGTGGCGGCGTCGAGCACGACCGCGTCCTCGCGCCGCTCGAGCCGCAGGGAGCGGATGTGCGGCAGCGCCGCGCGCTGCGTCTCGCGCACGTACTCGATCAGGGCACCGGCCGCGGCCAGCGCCGGCCCCAGGCCCTCGCAGCCGAAGCCCGCGAGATCTCGCGTGCCGAGCTGCTCGAGCAGCCGCCGGCGGGCCGCCTCGGGCTCGAAGTGCCAGGGCGGTCGGCGGGTGAGGGTGGTGCGCTCCTCCAGCCAGGCCGGCACCGCCGCCTCCTCGGGCAGCAGGAGCTCGGCCGGGGCCAGCCGCTCGAGCTCGCCCGCCAGCGCCTCCTCGC
>WFOW01000416.1 GCA_015487895.1 Gammaproteobacteria bacterium
ACGGGAGACGGGTGGCGGGAGACGGGTGGCGGGAGGCGGGTGACAGGAGGCGGGTGACGGGAGACGAGTGGCGATGCATGCCGCGCGTAGCCGTTTTGGCTTCCGCTCTTCCCCGCCTCTTTCCTCCCGCCTCCCGCCTCTGGGCTATGCCACCGGTCTGCCGCCGACGGTCCCTTTACGAGATGAGGCGACGCCGCACGAGGGCGGTGGCGGCGTACCAGCCGGCGGCGGCGTAGGCGGCCAGGACGGCCAGATGCAGCAGGGGCTGCTCGGGCGGCAGGCCGGCGACGAGCGGGCGCACCAGCGCCACCGCGTGCGTCAGCGGCAGCACCTGGACGATGGCCTGGAGCGCGGCCGGCAGGGCGTCCACGGGATAGAAGACGCCGCAGACGAGCAGCATGGGCGTGAGCGCGAGGGTGAAGTAGTACTCGAAGAAGTCGTAGTTGGGCGCGAGCGCGCTCATGACGACGGCGGGGCCCGCGAAGCACAGGCCGATGAGGAAGAAGGCGGGGACGGCGAGCAGCGCCTGCCACCCGGCGACCGCACCCAGCAGGGCCGCCACCGCGAGGATGGCGCTCGAGCTGATCAGGCTCTTGGTCGCGCACCACAGCAGCTCGCCGGCGACGATGTCGTCGACCGTGAGCGGCGTGGCGAGCAGCGCCTCGTAGGTGCGCTGCGGCACCATGCGCGTGTAGATCGAGTACATGCCCTCGAAGGAGGCGGTGGTCATGGCGGATGAGGCGACGATGCCCGAGGCGAGGAAGGTGAGGTAGGGCAGTCCCGCCATCTCGCCGATGAAGAAGCCGAGCCCGTAGCCGAGGCCGAGCAGGTAGAGGACGGGCTCGCCGAAGTTCATCGCCAGCGCCGCCCCCATGAGCTTGCGCCAGACGAGCACGTTGCGCCGCCAGACGGTCAGCGCCCGGGCGTGCGGCCGCGGCGGCGGAGGCGGGCGCAGTCGCCTCATTCGCGAAGCTCCCTCCCGGTCAGCCGCAGGAAGACGTCCTCGAGGTTCGCCGGCCGGTGGAGGAAGGTGAGGTCGCCGCGCCCCTCGAGGGCGGCGAGCAGGGGGCGGGCGTCGTGCGTGTAGCAGTAGCGCACGTCCCCCACGGTCTCGATGCGGCAGGCGCCGGTGCCGGGCAGGGCCGGCACCGACTCGCCGCGCGCGGCGCGGATCTCGACCACCTCGGGCTCGACGTGGCGCGCGACGAGCTCGGCGGGCGGGCCCTGCTCGAGCACGCGCCCGCGGTCCATGATCACCACGCGGTCGCACAGCCGCTCGGCCTCCTCCATGTAGTGGGTGGTGAGGAGGAGGGTGCGCCCCTCGGCGACCAGCGCCCGCAGGCGCGCCCACAGGTGGTGGCGCACCTGGGGGTCGAGGCCGGTGGTGGGCTCGTCGAGCACCACGAGCTCGGGATCGTTGACCAGGGCGCGCGCCACGGCCAGCCGCCGGCGCATGCCGCCCGAGAGCGACTGCACGCGCGCCTGCGCGCGCCCGGCGAGCTCGGCGAAGTCCAGGAGCGCGCGGATGCGGCGCTCGACGGCGGGCCCGTGCAGGCCGAAGTAGCGGGCGTATACGCGCAGGTTCTCCTCCACCGTGAAATCGGGGTCGAGGGTGTCGCCCTGGGGCACCACACCCATGCGCGCGCGGGCGCGCTCGGCGCGCTCCGGCACGGGCTCGCCCAGCACGCGGAGGCTGCCCGCGTCCGGACGCGCCATGCCGAGGATGAGGCGCAGCGTCGTGGTCTTGCCGGCGCCGTTGGGGCCGAGCAGCCCGAGGCAGCCGCCCGCGGGCACAGAGAGGTCCACCCCGTCGACGGCCGCCTGCCCGCCGAAGCGCTTGACCAGGCCGCGTGCCTCGACGACCGCGCCCGTCATGCTCCTGTCCGCCGCCATTGCCCTTTCCGTCCCCCGCGCCCGCGGGCGGGCCACTATAATGCCCGCGTCGCGGGCCCGGTGCCCGCCCGCCGCCGGAGAGCTCCATGGGAAGGGTCCGTCCGCTGCTCGCCCTGCTGCTCGCGCTGCCCGCGCTGGCGCTCGCCGGCCCGCGCGTCGCCCTCGAGACCGACCTCGGCCGCATCGTGATCGAGCTCGACGCCGAGCGGGCGCCGCGCACGGTGGAGAACTTCCTGCGCTACGTGCGCGAGGGCTTCTACGACGGGACCGTCTTCCACCGCGTGGTGCCGGGCTTCGTGATCCAGGGCGGCGGCTACACCGTGCGCCTCGAGCGCAAGCCCACGCATCCGCCCATCCCCAACGAGTCCGACAACGGCCTCAGCAACCGCCGCGGCACCGTGGCCATGGCGCGCACGCGCGATCCGGACTCGGCCACGAGCCAGTTCTTCATCAACCTCGCCGACAACACCTTCCTCGACCACCGCCCGCCGGTGGCGCGTCCCTCGGGCTATACGGTCTTCGGCCGGGTGGTCGAGGGCATGGACGTGGTCGACGCCATCGCCCGGCGTCCCACCGGGCCGGCGGGGCCCTTCCCGCGCGACGTGCCGCGCCCGCCGGTCGTGATCCGCGCGGCGCGCGTGCTCGACGGGCAGGCGGCCCGCTGACGGGCGCTGCCCCCGTGGCCGGCCTGCGGGTCCTCGTCTTCGACCTCGACGAGACGCTGTGGCCGCTGCAGCCGACGCTCGACCGCGCCGAGGCGGCGCTGCACCGCTGGTTCGCCGAGCACGCACCGCGCATCGCCCGTCATTTGAGCGTCGACGCGCTGCGCGCCCACCGCCGGCGCGTGGCGGCCGAGCGGCCGGCGCTGGCGCACGACGTGACGGCGCTGCGGCGCGAGCACCTGCGATGCCTGCTCGCGGAGTGGGGCTATCCGCCGGGTCTCGCCGAGGAGGCGCTGGAGGCCTTCCGCGCCGCGCGCGACCGCGTCGAGCCCTACGGCGACGTGCCGGCCGCGCTGGGCGCGCTCAGCGTGCGCTACCGCCTCGTGGCGGCGAGCAACGGCAACGCGCGCCTCGGACGCACGCCGCTCGCGCCCTACCTGGACGCGGGCTTCGACGCCGCCGCCCTCGGGGTGGCCAAGCCGGACCCGCGCTTCTTCCGCGAGATCGCGCGCCGCCTGGGGGCGCCCCCGGGCGCGCTCATGCACGTCGGCGACGACCCCGAGCGCGACGTCGAGGCGGCGCGGCGGGCGGGACTGCGCACCGCCTGGGTCAACCGCAGGGGGCTGCCGTGGCCGCGGGCGCTGCCGGCGCCGGCGCTGGCGGTGCCGGACCTCGAGGCCCTGTGCGACCGGCTGCTCGCCTGAAGTGGCCCCACCGGTGTCGGCCTAGCCGTCCCCGCGGCCGAGCGGCAGGCGCGCGCGCACGCGGAAGACGTCCCCGGGCGTGCCGCGCGGCCCGCGCGTGAGGTAGTGCACCGCCTCCACCCGGAAGCTCGCCGGCGTCCACGTCCGCCGCAGCTCCTCCAGCAGCCGCGCGAGCGCCCGGTGGCCGTGCGCCTGGCCGACCGAGAGGTGCGGCGTGTAGCCTCCGGGCACGCGGTCGAGATCGTCGCACTGCGGCACCGCCTCGCGCAGCGCCCGGTGCAGCGCCACGACCGCCTCGGCCGGCTCCGGCGCGAGCCACAGGGTGTAGTGGCGCGGGCGGTGCTCGAACCAGCGGGGGCCCGCGAGCGTCAGCTCGAACGGTGCCTGGCGCAGGCACACGGCCCGTATGCGTCCCTGCGCCTGCGTCCATGCCGCGGGGACCAGGAAGGGATAGAGCACGTTGATGTGCGGCGGCCAGCGCCGGTACTGCCGGTCGTGGCGGCGGCGGAAGGCCTGGATCGGCGGCCACAGCGCCTCGGGCGGCAGCACGGCCAGCGCCGCACGGTGGGTCTTGGCCCCGGTGCTCGTGTCCATGGCTCCTCCCCCGCGCCTTTCCGGGCGCGGGATGACGCGCGGGCGCTCCCGCGCGCCCGTGGGTCGGTCGCGGGGGCATGGCGGTTCGCCGCGGCCCTGCGGCCCGTGCCGCCTCCCCCTATAATGGCCCGCGGGCGCCGCGCGCGCTTGGGGGGAGGCCATGAGCGAGCTGCCCTACGTGCTCCACACCCTGGCCCTGGGCCCGATGGACAACTTCGTCTACCTGGTCGAGGACCGGGCGACGGGGCGGGCCGCGGTGGTCGATCCCGCCTGGGAGGCCGACCGCATCCTGGAGCTCGCGCGCGAGCGCGGGCTGCGCATCACGGACGTGCTGCTCACGCACAGCCACCACGACCACGTCAACGCCGTCACGGAGGTGCTCGAGGCGCACGACGCCGAGGTGCACCTGCTCAAGCCGGAGGCCGAGTTCTGGGGCGCGCACGGGCTGCGCCCGACGCTGCACCACGGCGGCGACGTGATCGAGCTCGGGGCCACGCCCGTGCACGTGCTGCACACGCCGGGACACACGCCCGGCTCGGCCTGCTACCTGCTGCCGGGCGAGCACCTGCTCGCGGGCGACACCATCTTCGTCTTCGGCTGCGGGCGCTGCGACCTGCGCGGCGGCGATCCCGAGCAGATGTTCCACACGCTGCGGCGGCTGAAGTCCGTGCTGCCGGACGAGACCGTGATCCATCCCGGCCACCACTACGCCGAGCGCCCCGTCTCGACCTGGGCCGAGCAGAAGGCGGGCAACCCCTTCCTGCACCTCGAGCGCCTCGGCGATTTCGTGCGCTACCGCATGCACTACCACGACCGCCACCGCCACACGCCCTACCGCCCGGTCGCGCCCGGGGAGGTGATGCCGGAGCGGTAGGCGGCCCCCGAGGCGCCAGGGTTCGGATCGAGGCGCAGCCGACGGGCCGGTCCCCCTGCCGTGGACCGCCGTCTGCGTGCCGGTCGCTGCTAGCTGGCGTCTGTCTTGC
This sequence comes from Gammaproteobacteria bacterium, assembly GCA_015487895.1. Taxonomy (GTDB): domain Bacteria; phylum Pseudomonadota; class Gammaproteobacteria; order S144-34; family S144-34; genus S144-34. The sequence continues at coordinate 4,837 of WFOW01000416.1, forward strand.
GGGCCGCGCGCAGCCGCTGCTGGATCTGCGGCGGCACGGGCTCGTAGCCGGCGAGCTCCAGGGTGTAGCTTCCCTCGCCGCCGGTCAGCGCGCGCAGGCGCGACTCGTAGTCGCCGAGCTCGGCGAGCGGGGCCTCGGCCTCGATCAGCACCTTGCCGTCGGCGCGGGTGTCGGAGCGCGTGATGCGCGCGCGGCGCGCGGCGAGGTCGCCCGTGACGTCGCCCATCGCCGCGGCGGGCGCCTCCACCTCGAGGCGCATGACCGGCTCGAGCACGATGGGGCGCGCCCTGGCGGCGGCGTCCAGGAAGGCCTTGCGCCCGGCGATGACGAAGGCGATCTCCTTCGAGTCCACCGGGTGGGTCTTGCCGTCGTGGACGGTGACGCGCACGTCCTGCATCGGGAAGCCCGCCACGCAGCCCTCGGCCATCGCCTGGCGCACGCCCTTCTCGACCGCGGGGATGAGCGAGGCGGGGATGGCGCCGCCCGTGACGGCGTCGACGAACTCGAAGCCGGCGCCGCGCGGCAGGGGCTCGACGCGCAGGAAGACCTCGCCGAACTGGCCCGCGCCGCCCGTCTGCTTCTTGTGGCGGTGGTGGCCCTCGGCCGCGGCCGTGACCGTCTCGCGGTAGGGCACGCGCGGCGGGCGCGTCTCGACGTCCACGCGGTACTGGCGTGCCAGGCGCTCCAGCGCCAGCCTCAGATGCAGGGCGCCGAGACCGCGCAGCACCAGCTCGCGCCCCTCGCCGTCGTGCTCGAGGGCGAGGCAGGGGTCCTCGGCCACCAGCCGCGCCAGCGCCTCCGAGACCTTCTGCTCGTCGCCGCGGCTGCGCGGCACCACAGCGAGGCCGAACACGGGCGTGGGGAAGCGCAGCGGCTCGAGGCGGTAGTGGTCCTCCTCGTGCGAGTCGTGCAGCACCGCACCGTGCACGAGCTCCTCCACCTTGGCCAGCGCGCAGATGTCGCCGGGCACCGCGGCCTCGAGCTCCTCGTGGTGGGCGCCGCGCAGGCCGAGCAGGTGCGCGGCCCGGATGGGCTTGCGCCCGTCGCCGACGAAGAGCTGCGCGCCGCGGCGCACCGTGCCCTGGTAGAGCCGGAACACGGCCACGCGCCCGAGGTAGGGGTCGAAGCGGACCTTGAACACGTGGGCGAGCACGTGGCGCGCGGGATCGGGCACCGCCTCCACGCGGCCGGCGTCCGGCCCCTCGCCGTTGAGGAAGACCGGCGGGTTGCCCTCCAGGGGGTTGGGCGCGAGGCGGGCGACGATCTCGAGCAGCTCGGGCACGCCCGCCCCCGTGCGCCCGGAGGCGAAGCAGACGGGCACGAGGTGCCCCTCGCGCAGGGCCTGCTCGAAGGGAGCGTGGAGCTGGTCCGGGTCGAGCCGCTCGCCCTGCTCGAGGTAGAGCTCCATGAGCCGCTCGTCCAGCTCCACCACCTGGTCCACGAGGGCGGTGTGGGCGGCCTCCACGCTGGAGAAGTCGGGGCTCCCGCCCGGCACGAAGAAGCAGTCGGCGACCGTGCGTCCGCCGTCGGCGGGCAGGTTGAGCGGCAGGCACTCGCGCCCGAAGGCCTCGCGCACGGCCGCCAGCGTCCCCTCGGGATCGGCGCCGTCGGCGTCGATGCGGTTGATCACCACGAAGCGGCACAGGCGGCGCTCCGCGGCGAAGCCCATGAGCCGGCGCGCCTGGCTCGGCACGCCGCGCCCGGCGGCGTCCAGCACCAGCACCGCCGTCTCGACCGCCGCGAGCGCCGGCAGCGTCTGGCCGAGCAGGTCGGGCGCGCCCGGGGTGTCGA
>WFOW01000417.1 GCA_015487895.1 Gammaproteobacteria bacterium
ATGTGCACCGCCGGCACCTTCGGGTTGCGCATGTGGGCGACGAGGGAGACGCCCGAGGCCCAGAAGCGCGGATCGTCCTCGAGCCCCGGCAGATCGCGCGCGGCCGTCATCGCCCGCTGCGCCGCCTCCGAGAGGGTGCCGTGAACGGCCGAGACATTGACGCCGACCTTCTCGAACAGCCGCCCTTCGCGCATCACGCTCATCAGCCCGCCACCGCCATCGGCCCCGTCCGCGCCGGTGCGCCGCGTCTCGCGCAGCTCGAAGCGGCCGGGGGGCAGCTCGCCGCCGGGGCCTTCGCAGCCCTCGTCCTCGAGCCGCTCGAAGGTGGCGCAGATCGTGTCGCGCAGCTCGCGGAACCAGCGGGCGGCCCGCTCCTTCTCGGCAGTCATCTCGGCGGCATCGGTCTTGTTCATGGCGGCACCTCTCGATGGTCGGCACGGATGGCCGTTCCATCGCCCCGCCCGCGGCAAAGGTCAAGGGGCGGAGGCGGCACAGCTCCGCTGCGAGGCCGTCAGAGAGGCGGCGGGGCCGGGAATGGCAGATGGCAGGTGAAGCGGAGCAGGGCGGCTTCGGCCCGCCCGGCGCGGGGACGGCCGCAGCTCGGATGGCACGGGTGCGGCGGGGTGCGAGGCAGCGGGCAAGATGGCCGAAACCCGGGCCCGGGCAGGTGCCGCGGCACATGCGGCGGCCCCCTCCCGCGCGCAGGGCGGGAGACCGCTGAAGGCGGGGTCAATGCTCCCCTCCCGGCAGGGCGGGTTTCCCGGTGGCCGCCGGACGCACTCGTTGACGCTCTCTCCCGTGCAGGGCGGGCGAGTTTCTGACCGGGCCCGGGCGGGGCCGGCCCGTTTCCTTCGCGCGCAGGAAGGGGAGACGCGCCTGGCGGGGCCCGGGGAGGGGACCACTCCGTTTCTCCTGCATGGTGGTGGCAATCGCTTCCTGTCAGAGCGGCCGGCGGGCCTTGAGGGCGGCGGTGATCGTGCCTTCGTCGAGATAATCGAGCTCGCCGCCCACCGGCACGCCGAGCGCCAGCGTGCTGACGGTCACGTCGGCGCCGCTGAGCCGCTCGGCGATGTAATGGGCGGTGGTGCGCCCGTCCACCGTCGCCGGCAGCGCCAGCACCACTTCGCGCACGGCACCGGCGCGAATGCGGTTTTCGAGCCGGGGCAGGCCGAGCTCCTCCGGGCCGACGCCCTCGAGCGCCGACAGGAGCCCCCCCAGCACATGGTAGCGGCCGGAGAAGACCCCAGCGCGCTCCATCGCCCAGAGATCTGCCACATCCTCGACCACGCAGAGGATCTGCCCGTCGCGCCGCTCGTCGAGGCAGATGGCGCAGCGATCGCCGGTGCCGTAATTGCCGCAATCGGCGCAGCGGCGCACGGTGCGGGCGAGATCGACCAGCCCTTCGCCGAGCGGCAGGAGAAGCTGTTCAGGCCGGCGCAGCATCGCCAGCACCGCCCGGCGCGCCGAGCGCGGCCCGAGCCCCGGCAGACGGGCGAGCAGGGCGATCATGCGCTCGATGGCGTCCTGCCCCTCGTCGATCGGGCCGGCGCCGCCATTGTGTCCTGCAAGGGGTGGCGGCGCCTTGGCATCCGGCCGGCTCATGGCCCCGTGCTCCTCTCCTTCGGTGTCCGCCGCCGCGCTGCGCTCAGAAGGGCAGCTTGAGATCGGCGGGCAGACCGAGTTCGGCGGTGATCTTCGCCATTTCCTCGCGCGCGCGCTCGGCGGCCCTTTCCTGGGCGTCGCTGATGGCGGCGCGCACCAGATCCTCGACCACCTCCTTGTCCTCGGGCCTCAGGATCGACGGGTCGATTTCGACCCCCCTGAGCGCACCCTTGGCCGTCACCCGGGCCTTGACCAGCCCGCCGCCGGCGCTGCCCTCGACCTCGATTGCGGCCAGCTCCTCCTGAAGCGCCGCCATGCGCTCCTGCATCTCCCTGGCGGTCTTCATCATCCTGGCCATGTCGCCAAGCTGTCCCAGTCCCTTGAACATCGTCTCTCGCCTCATGCTGTTGCGCGGGCCCGCGGCCCTTCAGCGCGGTTCCTCGAACGGATCGTCCCCGTCGTCAAGGGGGGCGTCCGGGGCCGCCGATCCGGCTCCGGTGCCCAGAGCGGCGAGGACCGCGTCCTCCCGGGGGCGCACGTCGCGGATCTCGGCCTCGGGGAAGACGGTCTTCACCGCCTGCAACAGCGGATGGGACATGGCGAGGGCGTGGAGCCCCTCGGCCGTCGCGCGCCGCGCCTCGGCGATGGTGGGGGTGTCGGCCTTGGGAACGAGCGAGATCATCCACTGCACCCCGGTCCATTCCCTCAGCCGGGCGGCGAGGGTCTTCGGCAGGTTGGAGGGGGCGTCCTCGGTGAGGGCGAATTCGATCCGGCCGGGGGCGTAGGCGACCAGCCGCAGATGGCTCTCGATGTCGATCAGAAGCCGCAGATCGCGCTTCTTGCGGATGAGGGCGACGAGATCCTCGAAGCGCTCGAGCCCGGCGAGGGGGTGGTTGGCGGCAAGGGGGGCATGCGCGGCCGAAGGGGCCGCGCGGGGTGCGGTC
>WFOW01000418.1 GCA_015487895.1 Gammaproteobacteria bacterium
CCCCCGGAGAGACGCTCCAGGAAGCGGCGGAAGCCCTCTAGGAGAAGGCCCAGGCGCCGCTCGTCGAGCAGCCCGCCGACGGCCCCGGACCCGGCGTGGAAGGCGCGGAGATCGTCGATCAGGCGGTCGATGTCGGCGGTGGACAGGCGCACGAACGATCCTTGGCGCCGGGCGCGGGCTCGCGCCCGGGCTACCGGCCGAGTATAGCAGCCTGCCGGAAGCCGCCTCAGCCCGCCGCAGCCGCGGAATGCGCGCCGAGGGAGAGCACGGCCTCGGGGGCGGGAAGCCGCACGCGGCCCTTGAGCACCCAGCTGCGGTCGTCGGGCTCGAGCTGCACGTGCCAGGAGGCGGGCACGAGCCCGTCGAGGGCGGCCTCGTAGACGCCGCCGCTGCCTGCGAGCAGCAGCTCGCGGTCGTGCCCCTCGCGTGTGGGGTGCAGCAGCCGCAGGCGGATCTTCGGCGGCGCCGCCCCGCGCAGCACCACGCGCACGCGCCCGCCGGCAAAGAGCACCTGGGCGCCGACGCCGAGCTCGCGCGCGCGGCGCTCGCGCTCGAGCACGCGGTTGATGGCGAGCCCCTGGCGGTAGTAGTCGTCCACCACCAGGCCGTCGCTCGTCTCGGCCGCGATCCACACCGTGGCGATGCCGCCGAGGACGCCGCTCAGCGGGATCGCGATCAGCACCCACGGCCAGGGCTCGCGGTACCAGGGCCTGGGCTGCTCGGGGGCAGGCTCGCTCATCGCCGCTCGCCTCCTCCGTCCGTCAGCGGCGCGCGCCGGGGCCGAGGAAGCGCGCCTCCTCCTCGACCCGCAGGCCCGGGGCGTCGACGGCCTCGGCCACGAGGCGCACGGTGGCCACGCGCCCCGGGAGCGAGGCGCGGGGCACCTGCAGGCGCGCCGGCACGGCGGTCACCCTGCCGGGCGGGGCCTCGATCTCGGGATCGGTGAGCACCCGCACGCCCTCGAGGCCCTCGGCGCGGATGCGGATGCGGTGCGCGCGCTCGTCCTTGTTGAGGATCTTGAGCGTGTAGACGTTCTCGATCAGCCCTTCGGGCGTCTCGCGGTAGAGGGCGTTGCGGTCGCGGATCACGTCCAGGCCGAGCGGGGAGCGCGTGGCCACCGACCACACCAGCAGGCCGCTGAACAGCGCCAGCAGGGCGCCGTAGACCACGACGCGCGGGCGCAGGATGCGCGTCGGCCGGCCCTCGAGCGCGTTCTGCGTGGTGTAGCGGATGAGCCCCCTGGGGTAGCCCATCTTCTCCATGACCTCGTCGCAGACGTCGATGCAGGCGGCGCAGCCGATGCACTGCGGCTGGAGCCCGTCGCGGATGTCGATGCCGACCGGGCAGACCTGCACGCACAGGGTGCAGTCGATGCAGTCGCCCAGGCCGAGCTCGCGCGGGTCGGCGCCGCGGCGGCGCGGGCCGCGCGGCTCGCCGCGCCGCGCGTCGTAGGAGATGATGAGCGTGTCGCGGTCGAACATCGCGCTCTGGAAGCGCGCGTAGGGGCACATGTAGATGCACACCTGCTCGCGCAGGAAGCCGGCGTTGCCCCAGGTGGCGAAGCCGTAGAAGAGGATCCAGAAGGTCTCCCACGGCCCCGTGGAGAGCGCCAGCGCCTTGTCCCAGAGCTCGGTGATGGGCGTGAAGTAGCCGACGAAGGTGAAGCCCGTCCACAGCGCGAACAGCGCCCACAGCGTGTGCTTGACGGCCTTGAGGCGGATCTTGCGGGCGTCCCACGGCGCCTGGTCGAGCTTCATGCGCTGCATGCGGTCGCCCTCGACCTTGCGCTCGATCCACATGAAGACCTCGGTCCACACCGTCTGCGGGCAGGCGTAGCCGCACCACAGGCGCCCGGCCAGCGTGGTGAAGAAGAACAGCGCGTAGGCGGCGAGGATCAGCAGCAGGGCGAGGTAGAAGAAGTCCTGCGGCCAGAAGACGAGGTCGAAGATGTAGAACTTGCGCGCCGGCAGGTCGAAGAGCACCGCCTGGCGGCCCTCCCACGGCACCCAGGGCAGGAGGTAGTAGATGCCGAGGAGGACCAGCACGCCCGCGAGCCGCAGGCGCGCGAAGACGCCGTGCACCTGGCGCGGGTAGATCTTGCGCCGGCGCGCGTAGAGCTCCTGCTCGATCTCGGGCGGCTGGGCGCCCGGCCGCCGGGTGGCCGCCGGCCGGCGGGCCTCGCCCGCCGCCCCGTCCGCCGCCTTCGCCGGCTCTGCGCTCATCGCCCGCCCGCGTCCTCCCGCGCCTTGCGCAGCCCGAGCACGACGAGCACGCCGATGATCACGATCGAGCCGAGCACGGTGAACAGCGACAGGATCCCGATCCAGCTCCCGAACAGGATCTCGAGGGCCTCCATCGTCAGTCCTCCCTCCCGGCCGGCGCATGGCAGGGGCGCCGGAAGTAGCAGGTGAGCGCGCTGGACAGCGCCGTCGCCGCCCACAGCGCGAAGAAGCCCACGGTGTAGGCGCCGAGGCGGTCCACCTCGCGGCCCAGGCACTGGCCGACCTCGCGCGGGTCGAAGGCCGTGAACAGCCCCACGGTGCCGATACCCGCGACGAGGAAGGAGGGCCACAGCACCGAGGCGAGGCGCTGCACGAGGGGCAGCGCCTCGCCGCCGGCCTGCGGCCGTGCCGCCGCCGCGCTCACCGTGCCGCCTCCCCCCGCCGCGACAGGCTCCAGACGTAGGCGGCGAGCAGGTGCGCCTTCTCCTCGCCGAGCAGCGCCCGGTGCGCCGGCATGCGGCCCTTGCGGCCGTCGCGGATGGTCTCCTTGATCGCCTCGGGCGAGCCGCCGTAGAGCCAGACGCCGTCGGTGAGGTTGGGCGCGCCCATCAGCGGGTTGCCCTTGCCCTCGGGGCCGTGGCAGGCGGCGCAGTAGGTGCGGAACTTCGCGCGCCCGGCCTCGACCAGGGCCGGATCGGCGCTGCGCCCGGAGAGGCTGAGGACGTAGGCCGTCACCTCCTCGACGCCCCGCTCGCCGAGGGTCTTGCCCCAGGCGGGCATCATGGCCTGGCGCCCGTCGAGGATGCTCTTCCTGATGGCCTCGAAGTCGCCGCCCCACAGCCAGTCGTCGTCCGTGAGATCCGGGAAGCCCGGGCCGCCGCGCGCGTCCGAGCCGTGGCAGACGGCGCAGTAGGTCATGAAGAGCCGCCGCCCCGAGGCCATGGCCTTCTCGTCGGCGGCGAGCGCCGCGGGCGTCATCTTCGCGTAGCGCTGGAAGATGGGCCCGTACTTGGCCTCCGCCTCGCGCAGCTCCTCCTCGTACTGCCCCACCGAGGTCCAGCCCAGCAGCCCCTTCCACTTGCCGAGGCCGGGATAGAGCAGCAGGTAGACGAGCGAGAAGACGATGGTGGCGTAGAACAGCCCCAGCCACCAGCGCGGCAGCGGGTTGTTGTACTCCTTGAGGTCCTCGTCCCAGACGTGGCCGGTGGTCTCGCCCACGGCGGCCTCGCCCGGCCGCGCCTTCGAGGTCCAGCGGATCAGCCACCAGCAGGCGGCGATGTTGCCCAGCGTGAGGATGGTGATGTACCAGCTCAGCCAGTCACTCATGGTCTCTCCCCCCGTCGGCGGCCGCCGCCTCCTCCTCGAGGGGGGCGCGCGCGGCCTCGGCGAAAGCCTTCCGGCGCGCGGGGCTCCAGGCCCACGCGAAGATGCCGGCGTACACCACGATCAGGACGGCGGTGGTCACGCCCTGCACCGTGCCCCAGTCGATCCCCTCCATGGCATTCACCTCCGCGACTGGATGGCGCGGCCGAGGCTCTGGAGATAGGCGACGAGGGCGTCGAGCTCGGTCTTGCCCGCCACCTCCTCCCGGGCCTTGGCGATCTGCTCGTCGGTGTAGGGCACCCCGAGGCTGCGCAGCACGCGCATCTTGCGGGCGGTGAGCTTGCCGTCGAGCACGCGCTCGGCGAGCCACGGGAAGGCCGGCATGTTCGACTCGGGCACCACGTCGCGCGGGTTGATCAGGTGCACGCGGTGCCACTCGTCGCTGTAGCGCCCGCCGACGCGGGCCAGATCGGGGCCGGTGCGCTTCGAGCCCCACTGGAAGGGGTGGTCGTAGACGAACTCGCCCGCGACCGAGTAGTGCCCGTAGCGCTCGGTCTCGGCGCGGAAGGGCCGGATCATCTGCGAGTGGCACACGTAGCAGCCCTCGCGGATGTAGATGTCGCGCCCCTCCAGCTCCAGCGCCGAGTAGGGCCTGAGCCCCTCCACCGGCTTGGTGGTCTTGTCGAGGAAGAACAGCGGCACGATCTCGACGAGGCCGCCGATGCTCACCACGAGCAGGATGAAGACCACCAGCAGGCCGGTGTTCTTCTCGATCACCTCATGCGTGGCCATGGCGCACCCTCCTTCAGGCGGCCTGGGGCACCGGCGCCTCGGCCGGACGCGCCCCCGAGACCGTCTTCCACACGTTCCAGGCCATGATCAGCATGCCCGTGAGGTAGAGCACGCCTCCGAGGAAGCGCACCGTGTAGTACGGGTACATGGCCTTCAGGCTCTCGACGAAGCTGTAGGTGAGCGTGCCGTCGTCGTTCACGGCCCGCCACATGAGCCCCTGCATCACGCCGGCGATCCACATGGAGGCGATGTAGAGGACGATGCCGATGGTCGCCAGCCAGAAGTGGGCCTCGATGGCCTTGATCGAGTGCATCTGCTCGCGCCCGAACAGCCGCGGCAGCAGCACGTAGACCGAGCCGATGGTCACGAGCCCCACCCAGCCGAGGGCGCCGGAGTGCACGTGGCCGATGGTCCAGTCGGTGTAGTGCGAGAGGGCGTTGACCGTCTTGATGGACATCATCGGCCCCTCGAAGGTCGACATGCCGTAGAAGGACAGCGACACGATGAGGAAGCGGATGATGGGATCGGTGCGCAGCTTGTGCCAGGCGCCCGAGAGCGTCATGATCCCGTTGATCATGCCGCCCCAGGAGGGCGCGATCAGCATCAGGGAGAAGATCATGCCGAGCGTCTGCGCCCAGTCGGGCAGCGCCGTGTAGTGCAGGTGGTGCGGGCCCGCCCACATGTAGAGCGAGATCAGGGCCCAGAAGTGCACCACGCTCAGGCGGTAGGAGTAGACCGGGCGCCCCGCCTGCTTCGGGACGAAGTAGTACATCATCCCGAGGAAGCCCGCGGTGAGGAAGAAGCCGACGGCGTTGTGGCCGTACCACCACTGCACCATGGCGTCGATGGCGCCGGAATAGACCGAGTAGGACTTGAACCAGGAGACCGGCACCGCGGCGCTGTTGACCACGTGCAGCAGCGCGACCGTGAGGATGAAGGCGCCGTAGAACCAGTTGGCGACGTAGATGTGCGGCGTGCGGCGCTTGAGGATGGTGCCGAAGAAGACGATGGCGTAGGCGACCCACACCACCGTGATCAGGATGTCGAGCGGCCACTCGAGCTCGGCGTACTCCTTGCTGGTGGTGATGCCGAGCGGGAGCGTGATGGCAGCGCCCACGATCACCGCCTGCCAGCCCCAGAAGGTGAAGGCCGCGAGCTTGTCCGAGAACAGCCGCACCTGGCAGGTGCGCTGGACCACGTAGTAGCTGGTGGCGAACAGCGCCGAGCCGCCGAAGGCGAAGATGACGGCGTTGGTGTGCAGCGGCCGCAGGCGGCTGTAGGTCAGCCAGGGCACGCCGAAGTTGAGCTCGGGCCAGACGAGCTGGGCGGCGATCAGCACGCCCACCGCCATGCCCACGATCCCCCAGACCACGGTCATGATCGTGAACTGGCGGACGACCTTGTAGTTGTAGGTCTCTGCCGTCGCGCTGCTGCTCATTGCCTACCTCCTGCTGCGCGAGTACCGCACGGGCGCCGTCCCGGGGGCCGCCGCCCGCCTCCACGCCAGCGCCCGCAGGGGGGCGCCCCGGCTCTCCCGGACGCCAGGCCACGCGGCCCCGGTGTCCGTCGCGCGAAACGCGCGTGGATGCCGCCCGCCGCCGGGAGCGTTCCCCGCCCTCCCGGGCCGCGGGCGAGCCTGCCCAAACTATGCCGCCGCACCACGGAGCAAGGATTGATTTATGTCAACAAGAGGCCCCCGAGCCATGCCGGGAGGACGAGCGTGCGCCGGCGCCGACGGCCAGGGCCCGCAGGCCCCCGGGGTCGCGCAGGCGCACCCGCTTGCGCTCGGCCTCGAGCAGGCCCTCGGCCTGGAAGCGCGTGAACAGGCGGCTCACGGTCTCCACGGCGAGGCCGAGGTAGCTCGCGAGGTCGGTGCGCGACATGGGCAGCCGGAACTCCTCGGCCGAGAAGCCGCGCCGCGCGTAGCGCTGCGACAGGCTCAGCAGGAAGGCGGCGAGCCGCCCCTCGGCGTCGCGCTGGCCGAGCAGCGCGAGGTGCGCCTCGTCCTCGACCAGCTCGCGGCTCATCAGGCGCAGGAGCTGGCGGCGCAGGCCCGGGATCTCGGCCGTGAGGGGCTCGAGGCGCTCGAAGGGGATCTCGCACACGCTGGTGCGCTCGAGCGCGCGCGCGGCCAGCGGATGGCGGCCCTCGCCGATGGCGTCCAGCCCCACGAGCTCCCCCGGCAGGTGGAAGCCCGTCACCTGCTCGCGCCCGCCCTCGTCGAGCGTGTAGGTCTTGACCGCGCCCGAGCGCACCGCGTAGAGGGCCCGGAAGGCGTCGCCGCGGCGGAAGAGGTGCTCGCCGCGCGCGAGCGGGCGCCGGCGGCGGATGATGCGGTCGAGGCGCTCGAGCTCCTCGCCCTCGATGCCGAGGGGCAGGCACAGCTCGTGGAGGGTGCAGCTGCGGCAGGCGACCTTGACCTGCTGGAGGTCGATGATCTGGGTGGAATGGGCGGGCACGGCGGGCTCCCTCCGTTCTCGTTCGTCCACGGGCGGCGCGTGGCGGCCATTGGAACGGATTCTTGCGGTCTGGGTCAATTCCTGGCCGCGACGCATGCAATGGCACGTCCTTTGCCGGGGGAGGAGCCGGCCGCTATCCTAGGGCGTCCGCCCGGAGGGAGAGGCACGGCCGTGGACCCGCGCACCGCCACCGTCCGCCGCGAGACGCGCGAGACGCGCGTCGAGGTCACGCTCGGCCTCGACGGCAGCGGCCGTGCCGAGCTCGCCACGGGGGTGCCCTTCCTCGACCACATGCTCGACCAGACCGCGCGCCACGGGCGCCTGGACCTCACGGTGCGCGCCGAGGGCGACCTCCACATCGACGCCCACCACACGGTGGAGGACGTCGGCATCACCCTGGGCGAGGCCTTCGCGCGGGCGCTCGGCGACAAGGCCGGCATCCACCGCTACGGCCACGCCTACGTGCCGCTCGACGAGGCCCTTTCCCGGGTGGTGGTCGACTTCTCGGGCCGGCCGGGGCTCGTCTACGCGGTGGACTTTCCCCGGGCGCGCGTGGGGGATTTCGACGTGGACCTGGTCGAGGAGTTCTTCCGCGGCTTCGTCAACCACGCGCGCGCGACGCTGCACGTCGACTGCCTGCGCGGGCGCAACGCGCACCACGTGGCCGAGACCGTGTTCAAGGCCTTCGGGCGCGCGGTGCGGGCGGCGGTGGAGCGCGACCCGCGCGCCGCGGGCGAGGTCCCCTCGACCAAGGGCAGCCTCTGAGCGCGCCGCCGCGCCGATGCCGACCGTCGCCGTCATCGACTACGGGATGGGCAACCTCCATTCCGTGGCCAAGGCCCTGGAGCACGTGGCGCCCGAGGCGCGGGTGGTCGTGACGGGCGAGGCCGGGGCGGTGCGCGCCGCCGACCGGATCGTCTTCCCGGGCCAGGGCGCCATCGGCCAGGCGATGGAGGCGCTCGCGCGCTCGGGACTCGACGAGGTCGTGCGCGGGCTCTTCGGCCGCCGCCCCTTCCTCGGCATCTGCCTGGGCCTGCAGGCGCTCATGCGCTGGAGCGAGGAGGACGGCGGCACCGCCGGGCTCGGCCTGCTGCCGGGCGAGGTGCGCCGCTTCCCCCACGGGCTGCGCGAGCCGGCGACGGGCACGCGGCTCAAGATCCCGCACATGGGCTGGAACCGCGTGCACCAGGAGCTCTCCCACCCGCTGTGGGAGGGGATCGGCCAGGACGAGCGCTTCTACTTCGTCCACAGCTACCACGTGGCCCTGGAGCCCGCTCCGGGGCGCGTGGCGGCGACGGCGGACTACGGCCTGCGCTTCGCCGCGGCCGTCGCCGGGCCGGCCGCCTTCGCCGTGCAGTTCCACCCCGAGAAGAGCCAGCGCGCCGGCCTCCGCCTGCTCGCGAACTTCGCCCGCTGGGACGGCGAGGGCTGAGCGCGGCCCCCGGTTTCTGGTATATAAGGGGCCAGCGAGAGCCCGTAGCCGGCAGCAAGACCGGACCGCCAACGCCACGCCGCACATCCCACCCGCAGGCCAGGCCGCCATACCATAGACCCCGTTCCGTGCCAGCGGAGCCCTAGACCATGGAGCTGATCCCCGCGATCGACATCAAGGACGGCAAGTGCGTGCGCCTGCGCCAGGGGCGCATGGACGACGTCACGGTCTTCGGCGACGACCCGGTGGAGGTCGCCCGGCGCTGGGTGGAGGCCGGCGCGCGGCGGCTGCACATGGTCGACCTGGACGGCGCGCGCGCCGGCCGGCCCGTCAACGCCGAGGTCGTGCGCCGCGTCACCGCCGCCTTCCCGGACCTCCCGGTGCAGGTTGGCGGCGGCATCCGCGACGTCGAGACCGCCGAGGCCTACCTGCGCGCGGGCGTGCGCTGGGTCATCATCGGCACCAAGGCCGTGAGCACCCCACACTTCGTGAGCGAGCTGTGCCTGGAGTTCCCGGGCCACGTGATCGTCGGCCTCGACGCGCGCGAGGGGAAGGTCGCCGTGGACGGCTGGTCCAAGCTCTCACACCACGACGTGGTCGACCTCGCCCAGCGCTTCGAGCGCGAGGGCGTGGAGGCCATCGTCTACACCGACATCAGCCGCGACGGCATGATGCAGGGCGTCAACGCCGAGGCGACCGCGGCGCTCGCGCGCGCCATCCACGTGCCGGTCATCGCCTCCGGCGGCATCTCGAGCCTGGACGACATCCGCGCGCTCTGCGCGGTGGCCGACGACGGCATCGAGGGCGCCATCATCGGCCGCGCGCTCTACGAGGGCAGCATCGACCTCGCCGAGGCGCAGCGCCTCGCCGACGAGCTCTGCGGGGGCCGCGGCGAGAGCGCCGCCTGAGCGGCCCATGGGCCTCGCGCGGCGCATCATCCCCTGCCTCGACGTCGACGCCGGGCGCGTCGTCAAGGGCGTGCGCTTCGTCGACATCCGCGACGCGGGCGACCCCGTCGAGATCGCGCGCCGCTACGACGAGCAGGGCGCCGACGAGATCACCTTCCTCGACATCACCGCCAGCCACGAGGGCCGCGAGACCATGGTGCACGTGGTCGAGCAGGTGGCGGGCGAGGTCTTCATCCCGCTCACCGTGGGCGGCGGCATCCGCTCCGTGGCGGACGTGCGCCGCATGCTGGTGGCCGGTGCCGACAAGGTCGCGATCAACACCGCGGCGGTGCGCGAGCCGGAGCTGGTGCGCGAGGCCGCGCGCGCGGTGGGCTCGCAGTGCATCGTGGTCGCGATCGACGCCAAGCGCGTCTCCGGCCCCGGCGAGCCGCCGCGCTGGGAGGTCTACACCCACGGCGGGCGGCGGCCCACCGGCCTCGACGCCGTCGAGTGGGCGCGGCGCATGGACGCCTACGGCGCGGGCGAGATCCTGCTCACCAGCATGGACCGCGACGGCACCAAGGAAGGCTTCGACCTCGCGCTCACCCGCGCCGTGGCCGACGCCGTCGAGGTGCCGGTGATCGCCTCCGGCGGCGTCGGCACGCTCGAGCACCTGGCCGAGGGCATCCTCGAGGGCCACGCCGACGCGGTGCTCGCCGCCAGCATCTTCCATTTCGGCGAATACACCATCGGCGAGGCCAAGCGGCATCTCGCCGCGCGCGGCATCGAGGTGCGCCTCTGAGCGCCCGCCCGCGGGGCGGCGCCCGTTCGCGCTATACTGGGTTGCCGGGCCGCGGCCGGCCCGATGCGTCCCGGTCGGACCCCATGTCAGGCACGTCAGGGCAGCAGGCGCAGGACTGGCTCGAGGAGGTGCGCTGGAACGAGGCGGGGCTCGTGCCCGCCGTCGCCCAGGACGCGCGCACCGGCCGCGTGCTGATGGTGGCGTGGATGAACCGCGAGGCCCTGGCCGAGACCGCGGCCACGGGGCGCGCCGTCTACTGGTCGCGCTCGCGCGGGCGCCTGTGGCGCAAGGGCGAGGAGTCGGGCAACGTGCAGCGCGTGCGCGCGATCCGGCTCGACTGCGACGGCGACGTGGTGCTGCTCGAGGTCGAGCAGGCGGGCGGCGTCGCCTGCCACACCGGCCGCGAGCGCTGCTTCTACCGCGAGCTGCGCGACGGGCGCTGGGAGACGGTCGAGCCGGTGCTGCGCGACCCGGCCGAGATGTACGGCGCCGGAGGCGGGGCGTGAGCGCGGTGCTCGAGCGCCTGGCCGAGGTGCTGGAGGCGCGCAAGGCCGCCTCGCCCGAGGCCTCCTACGTCGCCAGCCTCTACGCCGGCGCGCCGGACGCCATCCTGCGCAAGATCGGCGAGGAGGCCACGGAGCTGGTGCTGGCCGGCAAGGGCGGCCGCGACGAGGAGGTGGTGCACGAGACGGCGGATCTCTGGTTCCACACGCTGGTGCTGCTGGCCGCCCGCGGCCTCGGCCCGGCGCAGGTGCTCGCGGAGCTGGAGCGGCGCTTCGGCACCTCGGGCCACGAGGAGAAGGCACGGCGCGGCGGCTGAGGCCGCCGCGCCCAGGGCGCGGGCCGCCGGCCCGCCGGAGAGCGAGCGATGTTCGGGTTCAAAGAGCTGCTCATCATCCTGCTGATCGTGCTGGTGCTGTTCGGCGCCAAGCGCCTGCGCACCCTCGGCTCCGACCTCGGCAGCGCCATCAAGAACTTCCGCAAGGCCGTGCGCGAGGGCGAGGAGGAGGGCGCGGCCGCGGCCAAGGAGGCGGGCCGCCTCGAGGGCGAGGAGCGCGTGATCGACGCCGAGGTCACGCACAAGGAGAAGGACCGGGCCTGAGCGCGGCGCCCCCGCGGGGCGTGGCGCGGGCGGCGGCGCCATGTTCGACATCGGCTTCGCCGAGATCGTCCTGGTGATGGTGATCGCGCTCCTGGTCGTGGGCCCGGAGCGCCTGCCCCGGCTCGCGCGCACCGCCGGGCTGTGGCTCGGCAAGGCGCGCGCCTTCGTCCAGTCGGTGCGCGAGGACGTCGAGCGCGAGCTCGCCGCCGAGGAGCTCAAGCGCGTCATGGACGAGACCGGCCGCATCGGCGAGGAGCTCGGGCAGGTGCGCGAGATCATCGAGGAGACCGACAGCGAGCTGCGCCAGGCCACCGCCGCCCCGGCGGCCGGCGCCGCGGGCGGGGCCCCTCGCGCGCCGGCGGGCGGCGAGCGCGACGCCCAGGCCCCCGCCGCCCTGAGCGGCGAGGCCGGCGGCGGGGACCGGCGGCAGGCAGGCGACGGAAGCACCG
>WFOW01000419.1 GCA_015487895.1 Gammaproteobacteria bacterium
AGGGCGGCGCGCACCACCTCGCGCGGGTAGACCGCCGCCCCGTCGATGGTGCCGCGGAAGAGCTCGCGGAAGGCGAGGACGCGGTGGCGGCCGTCGAGGAAGAGGGCGGCGAAGACCTCGTAGGGACGGTCGCGCAGGCGCGCCAGCAGGAACTCGCGCGCGGCGTGCGGGCTGGTGATCGCCTTGCCGCGGGCCAGGCCCTCGTAGAGGTGGCGGCGCGCCATCTCCACGGCGGCCTGGAGCTGGGCATACTTGGCCGGCCCCAGGCCGGGGGCCGCGCACAGCGCCTCGCGCCCGGCGCCGAGCAGGGGGCGCAGGCCGCCGAAGCGCGCGAGCAGCTCGCGGGCGAGGTCCACGGCCGTGCGGCCCGGCACGCCGGTGCGCAGGAAGATGGCGAGGAGCTCCGCGTCGGAGAGCGCGCCCGGACCGCGCGCGAGCAGCTTCTCGCGCGGGCGCTCCCCCTCGGGCCAGTCGGTGATGGGCATCCTGCCGTGCCTTCGCCGTATGGCGTTCCCGCCGCCGGTCCGAAATGCTAGCGCCGGCGTGCGGGCCCGTGAAGCCCGCGGCGGGGTGACGGCGCCGGTGCCCGCGGGCTATGCTGGCCGGGATGACGGAGGCAGGCGGGAACAGGACGGCGGTCGCGGGGCTCGCGGGCCGCCGCGTCGTCCTTGGGGTGACGGGCGGCATCGCCGCCTACAAGGCGGCCGACCTGGTGCGCCGCCTGCGCGAGGCGGGCGCGGCCGTGCGCGTGGTCATGACCGCCGGCGCCGAGCGCTTCGTCACGCCGCTCACCTTCCAGGCGCTGTCGGGCGAGCCCGTGCGCCGCGAGCTCTTCGACGCCGCGGCCGAGGCCGCCATGGGCCACATCGAGCTCGCGCGCTGGGCCGAGGCGGTGCTCGTGGCGCCCGCCACGGCCGACTTCATGGCCCGCCTCGCCGCGGGGCTCGCCGACGATCTGCTCTCCACCCTGTGCCTTGCCACCGAGGCCCCGCTGCTGCTCGCCCCGGCCATGAACCGGGCCATGTGGGCGCACCCGGCCACGCAGGCCAACCGGCGCACGCTCGCCGCGCGCGGGGTGCGCTTCGCGGGGCCCGCCGAGGGCGCGCAGGCCTGCGGCGAGACGGGCCCCGGGCGCATGGCCGACCCGGAGGTGATCGTCGCCGCGCTCGCGCGGCTCCTCGCCCCGGGGCCGCTGGCCGGCCTCGCGGTGGTGGTCACGGCCGGGCCGACGCGCGAGCCGCTCGACCCCGTGCGCTACGTGGGCAACCGCAGCTCCGGGCGCATGGGCTACGCGCTGGCGGAGGCGGCGGCCGAGGCGGGTGCGCGCGTGACGCTGGTGAGCGGCCCCGTCGCGCTCGATCCGCCGCCCGGGGTGCGCACCGTGCGCGTGGAGACCGCCCTCGAGATGCGCGAGGCGACGCTCGAGGCCGCACGCGGCGCGGACCTCCTCTTCGCCGCGGCGGCCGTGGCCGACTACCGCCCTGCGCGCCCGCGCGGCGAGAAGCTACGCAAGTCGGCCGAGCGCCTGCGTGTCGAGCTCGTGCGCAACCCGGACATCGTGCGCGAGGTGGCGGCGCTGCCGCTGGACAAGCGGCCCTTCGTAGTGGGCTTCGCGGCCGAGACCGTGGCCGCGGGCGAGGCGCTGCGCGCGGCCGCCGAGGCCAAGCGCCGCGCCAAGGGCATGGACATGATCGCGGCCAACCGGGTCGGCCCGGGCCTCGGCTTCGAGGCCGAGGACAATGCCCTCGAGGTGCTGTGGGCGGGCGGCGGCGCCTCGCTCGCCCGCGCCCCCAAGCGGGTGCTGGCGCGGCGGCTGGTCGCGCTCGCGGCGGAGCGTCTGCATGCGACGCGTGCGGCTCAAGGTGCTTGACCCCCGGCTCGGCGGCGAGTGGCCGCTGCCGGACTACGCCACCGAGGGCGCGGCGGGCATGGACCTGCGCGCCTGCATCGACGCCCCGCTCACGGTGCGGCCGGGCGAGACCGTGCTGATCCCCACGGGCTTCGCCATGCACATCGGCGACGAGTCGCTCGCGGCCGTGATCCTGCCGCGCTCCGGCCTCGGCCACCGCCACGGCATCGTGCTCGGCAACCTGGTCGGCCTGATCGACTCCGACTACCAGGGGCAGGTGTACGTCTCCTGCTGGAACCGCAGCGGGGAGTCCTTTACCATCGAGCCGGGGGAGCGCATCGCGCAGATGGTCTTCGTGCCGGTCGTGCGCGCGGCCTTCGAGGTGGTGGAGCGCTTCGAGGAGACCGCCCGCGGCGCCGGCGGCTTCGGGCATTCGGGGCGGCGCTAGCTTCGGCACCGCCGGGGGCAGGGAATGGAAGCTCTGAAAAATTTGATTTTTTCAGAGCTTCCCCGCGGCCAGGGACGGCCGCGGGAGAATCCATGCACACGGAGGTGCATGGCGATGCAGGGAAAAATCGAAATGTTCGCGAAGCGCTTTAGCGCTGACCAATCCGCGAGCGGATTGGTCAGAGTTCCTGAATGAAGCTCAAGCTCAAGCGCGGCGGTGCCGCGCCCGGGAAGGGCGGCGGAAAGGGCGACAGGCCGCAGGCCCCCGCTTCCAAGTCTGCGGCGGGGACGGGCCCGGCCGCGCCGGCCACGAGCCTGCGGGCCATCGCCCTTGGGGTGGCCTTGGTGGCGCTCGCCGCGATCTCCGCCGCGGCCGCGGCCGGCTACCTTCAGGTGCGCCTCGCGCTCGAGGCGCGCGAGCGCGAGGCCGCGCAGGCGGCGGCCCGCCTGTTCGCGGGCCGTGTCGCCGATCTCGTCACGGGCGTGGCCCGCACCATGGCGCTGGTGGCCAAGGACCCGGCGCTGGCACGCCTGATGGAGGAAGGCGACGAGAAGGCCCGCCGCGCCCGGGCCGCCGAGCTCGGCTTCCTGTTCCCGGGCAACGTGCGCGTGCTGCTGCTCCCGCCCGGGGTGGCCGAGACCGACGAGACGGTCAGCCCGCCGCTCGGCTTCGCCTGCGTGGACCTCGTGCGCCAGGCCGAGACCAGCGACCGCCCGCCGCCGGCCGAGGTCCACGTCTTCGGCACCCCGAACCAGCACGTCGACCTGGTCCATCCCGTGCTCAGCCCCAGCGGGCGACGCATCGTCGGGCACCTGCTGGTGAGCCTGCCCGTGGGCGCGGTGCAGGCGCGCGTGCGCGAGCTGCCGGTGCAGGGCGGGCGCGTGGAGCTGCGCCAGCTCGCCGGGGGCCGCGCGCTCGCCATCGCGAGCGCCGGCGCGCAGGCCCCAGGCACCCAGGCCGTGGTGATGCCGGTGCCCGGAACGCGCTGGCGCCTGCATTACGCCCCCCCGCCGGTGCTCGCCGGCCCCGGCGCGTGGGCGGTCTACTGGGGCGCGATGGGCGCGGCGGCCGTGCTCGCTCTCGTCGCCGCGGCGCTGGGGCTGCGCAGGGCCCGGGCGGCGCTGGAGGCCGACGCTGCCGCCCTCGTCGGCGTGGTCCGCGAGCTCGCGCGCGGGCGCGCGCCGCAGGAGCCGGTGCGGGCGCGGCTCGCCGAGTGCGCGGGGACGCTCGAGGTCGTGGCCGACACCGCGCGCGAGGCGGCCTCGGCGGCCCGTGCCGAGGCCCGTCCGCCGTCCGTCACGGCCACCCCGGGAGAGGGGCCGACGCCCGGCGAGGTGGAGGCGCCGCTCGACTTCGACCTGCTGGCCGAGGGTGAGGAGGGCGCGGCCGAGACCTTCCCGGAGCTCGACGAGGAGGACGAGGAGGAGCAGGCGGCGGAGCCCGGCGCCGTGCCGGCCCCGGAGCCCGGGCCGCCGGCCGAGCCGCCGAGCTTCCCGGTGCCGGCCCACGTCTTCCGCGCCTACGACATCCGCGGCGTGGTGGGGCGCGAGCTCACGCCGGAGCTGGTGCAGGCCATCGGCCGTGCCATCGGCAGCCAGGCCTACGAGCTCGGCGAGCAGACGGTGGTCGTCGGCCGCGACGGGCGGCTGTCGAGCCCGGAGCTCGCGCGCCAGCTCATCGAGGGACTGCGTGAGAGCGGCCGCGACGTGATCGACATCGGCGCGGTGCCGACACCGGTGCTCTACTTCGCCACGCATTATCTGGATGCGGCGAGCGGCGTCATGGTGACGGGCTCGCACAATCCCCCGGACTACAACGGCTTCAAGATCGTCCTCCAGGGGCGGACGCTCGCCGAGGACGAGATCCAGGCCCTCCACCGGCGCATCGTGGAGGGGCGCTACACGAGCGGCAGCGGCGGGCTCGAGCAGGTGGACGTCGTCGCCGACTACATCGAGCGCATCACGAGCGACGTGCGTGTCTCGCGCCGGCTCACGGTGGTGGTCGACTGCGGCAACGGCATCGCCGGCGCCGTCGCCCCGCAGCTCTACCGGGCCCTCGGCTGCGACGTGATCGAGCTCTACTGCGAGGTCGACGGGCAGTTCCCCAACCACCATCCGGACCCGAGCATGCCCGAGAACCTGCTGGCGCTGACGCGCGCGGTGCAGGAGCACGCCGCCGACATCGGTCTCGCCTTCGACGGCGACGGCGACCGCCTCGGGGTGGTGGCCTCGGGCGGCACCGTCGTCTGGCCCGACAAGGTGCTGATGCTGCTCGCGATGGACGTGCTCTCGCGCAACCCGGGCGCGACCGTGATCTACGACGTCAAGAGCAGCCGCCACCTCGAGCGCGTCATCACCGACCACGGCGGCCAGCCCGTCATGTGGAAGACCGGGCATTCGCTCATCAAGGCGAAGATGCAGGAGACCGGGGCGCTGCTCGCCGGCGAGCTCTCGGGCCACATCTTCTTCCGCGAGCGCTGGTTCGGCTTCGACGACGCCCTCTACGCGGGCGCGCGCCTGCTCGAGGTGCTCTCGCTCGACCACCGCACCACGGCGCGCATCTTCGGATCGCTCCCGGAGTCGGTGGCCACGCCGGAGCTGCGCGTGGAGGTGCCCGAAGGCGAGCAGCGGCGCATCATGGAGCGCCTCGCCGCGGGCGCCAAGTTCCCGGGCGCGCGCCTGACCACCGTCGACGGCGTGCGCGCCGACTTCGAGGACGGCTGGGGCCTGGTTCGCGCCTCCAACACCACCCCCTGCCTGATCCTGCGCTTCGAGGCCGACGACCCCGAGGCCCTGCGGCGCATCCAGGAGCTCTTCCGCCAGGAGCTGCTGCGCATCGAGCCCTCGCTCGAGCTCCCCTTCTGAGGCGGGAGTCCGCGGTCCGCAGCTCGCGGTGAGCGGCGGCGGACGCCGCCGCGAAGCTGTAGACTGTGCGCCGCGAACCGTTTACCCGGCGGAAACGGCCGTCAGGCCGGCGAGCGGGAAAAGGCTGCATGGGACGATGACACGCGTATCGAGCAGGACCATGGAGATCGCACGCGTCCTCAACGAGGCGCTGCCCTACATCCGCCGCTTCAGCGGCCGCACGGTCGTGATCAAGTACGGCGGCAACGCCATGACCGTGGAGGCGCTCAAGCGCGGCTTCGCGCGAGACGTGGTGCTGATGCGCCTCGTCGGCATCCAGCCCGTGGTCGTGCACGGCGGCGGGCCGCAGATCGGCCGCCTCCTCGAGCGCATCGGCAAGGAGAGCGCCTTCGTCGAGGGCATGCGCGTGACCGACCGCGAGACCATGGACGTGGTGGAGATGGTCCTCGGCGGCCAGGTGAACAAGGAGATCGTCCAGCTCATCAACGCCCAGGGCGGCCGCGCCGTGGGCCTGACGGGCAAGGACGGCGGGCTCATCCGCG
>WFOW01000420.1 GCA_015487895.1 Gammaproteobacteria bacterium
ACTACGCCCCGCCCACCCTGGCAAGGGCCCGCCCGCCTCTACCCGGCCGTCCGGCGGGTTTTTCGCGACCCTCGTCGCCCTCGCGCAGTGCGCGGGCGGCAGGCCTGCCCGATCAGCCGCCCGCCGCGGCGCGCACCTCGAGCACCTCGTCGATCAGCCCGTACTCCTTCGCGTCGCCCGCGCTCATGAAGAAGTCGCGGTCGGTGTCGACCTGGATCTTCTCCAGCGGCTGCCCCGTGTGCCTGGCGAGGATGCGGTTGAGCTGCTCGCGGATCTTGAGGATCTCGCGCGCGTGGATCTCGAACTCCGTCGCCTGGCCCTGGAAGCCGCCGAGGGGCTGGTGGATCATCATGCGCGAGTGCGGCAGGGCATAACGCTTGCCCTTGGCGCCGCCGGCGAGGATCACCGCGCCCATGCTGGCCGCCTGCCCCACGCACATGGTGCTCACGTCCGGCTTGATGAACTGCATCGTGTCGTAGATCGCCAGCCCGGCCGTCACCGATCCCCCCGGCGAGTTGATGTAGAGGTGGATGTCCTTGTCCGGGTTCTCGGCCTCCAGGAACAGCAGCTGCGCCACCACCAGGTTCGCCGTGTAGTCCTCCACCGGCCCCACCAGGAACACCACCCGCTCCTTCAGCAGGCGCGAGTAGATGTCGTAGGCCCGTTCGCCCCGAGCGGTCTGCTCGATGACAATCGGCACCAGGTTCAGGGCCTTGGCGTCCATTGCGCCTCCGTCATGCATATCGGTACCCCCGGTGGTCGACTTTAGGCCGTCTTGGCGGTGTCGTCGCGCACCGCCTCCTCGAAGCCGAGGCGCTCGTCCTCGACCTGGGCGTGCGCGAGCACCCAGTCCACCGCCTCGTCCTCGAGCACGCTGCTCTCTACGCCCTCGAGAAGCGGGCGGTTGGCATAGTACCACTGCACCACCTCCTCGGGCTTCTCGTAGGCCGAGGCGATGCGCTCGACCGCGGCGCGCACCTTGTCGGGATCGGCCTTCAGGCCCTGGCTGCGCACGAGCTCGGCCAGGATCAGGCCGAGCGCGACGCGCCGGCGCGCCTCGGGCTCGAAGTGCTCGTCCGGCAGCTCCTTGAGGCTGCCCTGGAGCTGGCCGAGGCTCGCCAGGCGCCGCTCGAGGTCCTCGCGCAGGTAGGCCACCTCCTGTGCCACCAGCCCGGCCGGGAGCTCGACCGGGTTGGCCTCGAGCAGCGCGTCCATGACGCGCCGCCGGGTGCGCCGGCGCAGGGCCTCGTGCAGCTCGCGCTCCATGTTGGCGCGCACCTCGCGCCGCAGGGCCTCGACGCCGCCCTCCTCGATTCCGAAGGCGCGCGCGAAGGCCTCGTTCACCTCCGGCAGCCGCTTCTCGGCGACCTCGCGCACGGTGACGCGGAAAGTCACCTCACGGCCGCGCAGCGCCTCGTTCCGGTGGTCCTCGGGGAAGCGCACCTTCACCTCGCGCGTCTCGCCGGCGGCCGCCCCGCGCAGGGCCTGGTCGATCTCGTCCAGCAGACGCCCGGAGCCGAGCACCTCCTCCTGGCCCTCGGCCCGGTTGCCGCCCGGGATCTCCCCGCCGTCGGCGGCCTCGGCCTCGTAGTCCAGGATCACGCGGTCGCCCTCGCGCGCCGGGCGCTCGACCCTCTCCCAGGTGGCCCGCTGCTCGCGCAGGCGCTCGATCATGGCGTCGACGTCGGCCTCGGTCACCTCGGCCACGGGCCGGCGCACGCGAAGCCGGGAAATCTCCTTCAGCTCGATCTCCGGGTAGACCTCGAAGACGGCCGTGTAGCGCAGGGGCTCGCCCGGCTCGGCGCGGGCATCCTCGATACGCGGGCCGCCGGCGGGCCGCAGCCCTTCCCGGGCCAGCGCCTCGCGCAGGGTCTCCTCCATGACCTCGCCCAGCACCTCGTCGCGCACCTGCGCCCCGTAGCGCTGGCGCACGATGCGGAAGGGCACTTTCCCCGGCCGGAAGCCCGGCACCCGGACGCGGCGCGCCAGCCCCTTCAGCCGCTCCTCGACCGCCTGCTCGATGCGCTCGGCAGGCACCTCCACGGTCATGCGCCGCTCGAGCGCCCCCGTCTGCTCCACCGTCACGTCCATCGCCACTCCACCTCGCTGCCTGCGCGCCGCGGCGCCGTCATCCCCCTAGGCCGCTCGACCGCTGCCGGAGGGGCGCCGGAAGCCGGAGCCGCTGCGGGACCGCCTGTGGGGGACGTGGGGGACGCTGCGTCCGCCGGATCGTTCGTGTGCACGAAAGGAAGGAAGCCCGGAAGCAGGAAAGATGGTGGGCCGTCAGGGACTCGAACCCCGAACCGACTGGTTAAGAGCCAGCTGCTCTACCAATTGAGCTAACGGCCCTCCGCAGCGGCTTAGTGAACCACAACCGCCGCGTGCGTTCAACACTCCGGCGCCCGCGGTCCGCGGCCGCCGGCGGGGAATCTGGGGTGAGCGATGGGACTCGAACCCACGACCGCCGGATCCACAGTCCGGAGCTCTACCAGCTGAGCTACGCTCACCATCGGCGGGCCGGCCCGCGGCCGGCCCCGCGCTTGGCGCCCCGGGGAGGACTCGAACCCCCGACCCAGAGCTTAGAAGGCTCTTGCTCTATCCAGCTGAGCTACCGGGGCCGGGCCGGGCGCGCCGGCCGTTGGCTTCGGGCCTGGTCGGGGTAGAGGGATTCGAACCCCCGACATCCTGCCCCCAAAGCAGGCGCGCTACCAGACTGCGCTATACCCCGAGCTCCACGGGGCCCGGGCACGAGGCGCCGCGATGGTACGCGCCCCGCGGCCCCGCGTCAAAGGCGAATTATACCCGACGTCCGGCCCCGTGCCCGCTCCTTGGACCGCGCCGGCGCCGCCTTGTTCACCCCCGGTGCGCGTGCGAGAATCCGCGCCTCCCCAGGCCGGCCCGCGACCCGTGCGCGCGCGCATCATCGACGGCAAGGCGATCGCCCAGGACCTCAAGGCCCGCGTGCGGGCCCGGG
>WFOW01000421.1 GCA_015487895.1 Gammaproteobacteria bacterium
CCCACGGCCCTGCGGATGATCGTCTCGCGCACCGCGCGGTCCGGGACCGGCAGCTCCAGGATCAGCGAGAACCGCCGCAGCAGGGCCCGGCCGAACACCCGTGGATCGTTGCAGATCCACACCGTCGGCACGGGCCCGTTCTCCATGGCCTGGATGAACCATCCCTTCCCGCGCCGGCCGCCGCGGATCTCCAAGCCGTCGCCGCGCATCACGTCCGCCAGCGTGTCGTCCGCCTCGTCGAAGACCAGGATCCCGCGCCCCTGCCCGAGGAGCGCCTGCGCCGCGGCGAAGGTCCTCAGCCGGCGCTTGCCCTCGACGATGTCGCCGTCCTCGTCCATGACGGGCACCTCGTGCACGGCGCAGCCCAGCTCCCGGGCGACCACCCTGCTGAGCTGGGTCTTGCCGGTGCCGGGCGGCCCATAGAGGAGAATGTTCACGCCGCGCGTCCCCTCCGCGAGCGCCCGGCGCAGGCAGGCCACCAGCATCGAGCACTCGCGCTCCAGATGGGCGTAGTCCTCGCGCCGCAGGCCGGGCGGCTCCGGCACGTGCAGGATCCCCTTGAGGACCTTGCCCACGGCGGCCTCCTGCTCGGTGGCGAGGTGGAGCAGCGAGTTGCTCATGAGATCGAGCTTGTCCCGCAGGCGGTCGGCCCGGCGGTCCACCTGCAGGAGGCCGCTGCCGATCAGCGCCCCGTCGCTGCGCAGGGCCTCGCGCATCTCGCCCACCGTCGCTCCCAGCACCACGGCCAGCACGCGCGCGAGACCGCCGCCGCGCAGGTCCTCGATGTGCCAGGCGGCCTCCGCGAGCGGCGGGTGCTCGTGCACCAGGATGGCGAAGGCGAGGACGCGCCGCTGGAGCTCGCTCAGGCCGGCGAGCTCCGCCAGCTCGGCAAGGTTGCGCCGCAGCGGCTCCGGAAGCCCGGGTGCGAGCGCCTCGTGCTGCGCCAGGGCGTCCGCCAGGCGACGGCGCACCTCGACGGCGAACGCGTCGGGGTCCTCCGCGGGCGAGCGCGGAAGTCCGAAGAGGTCGCAGATGCCGCCGTCGCCGTAATGGAGCTTGTTGAGGTAGCTCCGAAGCCCTTCCAGCCGCACCAGGATCCGCAGCGTCCACAGCCGGACGACCGCCGGGGTCGCCTCCGGCCCGTCCGCCCCGCGGTTCCTTTCGTGCCTACACGCCTTGTCGATCAGCCAAGATGTGTCGCTCAGCAGCCTGTTCAGATCTCCCATGTCTCGGTCCTCTCGCTTGGCGCCCATTGTACGGACCGGAGCGACAACTTATGTCGGAACACTGCACCCGCCGGAGGCTCAGGTTTTGAGCCACTGGGTCCGTAGACTATGTGCTCATGGACACCAACATTCCGAACCACGACACCCACCCCAACCCGAACCACGATCACCCGGAGAAACGGCACACGAGCACGAACAGGACTGCTCGTCTTCTCAAGGGCACCGAGCGCTTCGGCCCGTATCGCCCCATCGTCGAGGCGATCGTGCGCGCCGGCAGAGCGCTCGCGGCGGACTACTACTCGGGCCGCATCATCGTCGACCGGCACAAGGCCCCCTGCGATGCGGAGGCGGAGCGGATCGTCCGCGCCGCGATCCGCGAGGCCTTCCCGGACGCACGGATCATCGGCGAGGAGCTCGGACGCGAAGGCGACGCGGGCGCGCGCATGGTCTGGCTCGTCGACCCCAACGACGGCACGAGCGCCTTCAGCCGCGGCTACCGCGGCTCGGCGGTGTCGGTCGCCTGCCTGGTGGACGGGCAGCCGGAGTTCGCGGCCGTCCATGCCTGGGGCTTTCCCGTGGAGCCGGGCGACCTGATCGTCTGGCGGCGGGGCGGGCCCATCGTCCGCAACGGGACGCCGGTCGAAGCCGGGCGCCGGCCCGCCGCGCGCATCGTGGTCTCGCAGTCGGCGGACGTCGACCTGCGCTCCTCCTCCCGCAACGCCGAGCTCTGCGCCCCGCACCCCTATCTGCCCCTGGCCAGCATCGCCTACCGCCTCGGGACCGTGGCCTGCGGGGAC
The DNA here is from genome assembly GCA_015487895.1 of Gammaproteobacteria bacterium. GTDB lineage: Bacteria > Pseudomonadota > Gammaproteobacteria > S144-34 > S144-34 > S144-34. Next base: position 2,024 of record WFOW01000421.1, read on the forward strand.
GGCCTCGCCGGGGTGTCGCTCGCCTCGCCCACCGAATGGGACCTGGCCGCCGGCGCCATCCTGCTGGAGGTATCCGGCATGGCCGTCCACGACCGCGGCGGACGCCGGATACGCTTCGCCCCCACGGGCGGCTTCGCCGAGGACTACGAGCTCGAATGGGTCTTCGGCGGAGACGAGGCGCTCTGCCGCGCGCTGGCCGGCAAGGAGGGCTGGGAGCACCTGATGGGCCGGGGCGACAGGGACGGGGCCGGCGGCGACGGCAGCCTGTTCGACCTCGCCCTGCCCGCGCGGCCGGCCGGCCCCGTGGACCCGGATCTGCTCGACCGCACCATGGGCGCCCTGGTCGGCCTCCTCGCTCTCCCGGATCGGAGCGGCGCGGGCCGCGAGGGGCTCCTGGTCGCGCCGCCTTCGGGCGTGGCCCTCCTCACGGCGCGAAGCCTGGACCGCCACGGGCGCTTGGACCCGGAGGCCGTCGTCGGCGCCTGCCGTGCGCACGCCGCCTGGCTGCCGGGCATCCACGTCGACGGCGGGCGCATCGCCGGCCCGGCCGCGGACGACGCCCTGCTGCGCAGCGCCGCGGTCCTCGGCGCCTGCGCAGCGGGCGGGCGCTTCGGCGAAGCCCTCGGCGACGTCGAGCGCCTCGCCGCCGCGTTCGAGGCGCCGGCAGGACACACGCGCGCCCGGCTCGTGGCCGAGACCTTCCGCGACGCGGTCTCCGGCGCAGCCCCGCGGGCGGAGCTGGACCGCCGGCTCGAGGAGGCGCTGTCCGCGGGCGAAGGCGCCGCCGTGGACGCCGGCGGCCTCGCGCGCGCCCTCGACCGCTGCGCCACGGGCGTGTGGGCGATGCCCCGGGAGGCGCTCCTTGCGCTGCTCTCGACCCGGCCCCCGCTGGCGGACGGCGCCGCAGGGGCGCCCCGGCCGCCGCGCGACCTCTGGCCGTGCGACGCGCTGATCCTCGCCCAGCACCTCGCCGCCGAGCCCCGGCCCGTCCCCTAGGCCCGGTGTAGGCCCGGTGCCGGAAGGGTGGCCGGGGCTCGGCGGCGAGGTGCTGGGCGAGGATCCTGTCTCTTATAC
>WFOW01000422.1 GCA_015487895.1 Gammaproteobacteria bacterium
GCCATGCCCTGCCGAGGGGGCGTGCCGCCCGGGCCAAGGCGCGCCGCACGGCGCGCGGGGCACGCCCGTCCGCGAGGGTTCCGTAGACGAAGAGCGGCGTCCCTCTCACGGCCCCAGCACCTCGTCCAGGAAAGCGGCGATGGCGCGCTCGTAGGCCGGCCCGCTCTCCTGGAAGCCCCACTCGTGGCTGCCCCGGATGGCGACGAGGCGCTTGCGTGCCACCGGCGCCGCCTCGAGGATGGCGCGGGCGTGATCGAAGGGCACCAGCCGGTCGTCCTCGCTGTGGACGACCAGCAGCGGCGAGCGCAGGCCGCGCAGGTGCTCGAGCAGGGGGTAGCGCACGCGCATGAGCCGGCGCACCGGCAGGAAGGGATAGAGCCGCGCGGCCACGTCCGGCAGGCTGGTGAAGGTGGACTCGAGGATCACGCCGCCGGGGCGCGTGCGCGCGGCGAGCCAGGCCGCCACGGCGCCCCCGAGCGAGCGCCCGTGCACCACGATGCGCTCCGGCGCCACGCCGCGCTCGACCGTGAGGTGGCGCCACATGGCCTCGGCGTCGCGGTAGGTGCCCTCCTCGCTCGGGCGGCCGCTGCTGCGGCCGTAGCCGCGGTAGTCGACGAGCAGCACGTCCACGCGCAGGCGCTGGAGCAGGGCGGCCGTGGGCACGCGGTCGCCGATGTCGCCGGCATTGCCGTGCAGGAACAGCACCACGCCCCGCGCCCCGGGGCTGCGGACCAGCCAGCCGCGCAGGGTCTCGCCGTCGGCGGTGCCGATGGCCACCTCCTCGTAGGGCAGGCCCGCGTCGGCCGGCGTGTGGGCGACGGCGCGCGTCGGCAGGAACACACGCCGCTCCTGGGTCGCGTAGAGCCAGGCGACGAGGCCCGCATAGGCGGCCCCGGCCGCCAGCGCCCCGGCCAGCAGCGTCGCCAGCAGCGTGCTCAGGGCCGCACCACCAGGACGAGCTTGCCGATCATGCCGCCCGCCTCGAGCCGGCGGTGCGCCTCGGCGGCCTCGGCCAGCGGATAGGTGCCGCTCACGTGCACGCGCAGGCGGCCCTCGTCGAACAGGCGCGCGCAGCGCTCGAGGATGTCGGCCTGATGGCGGCGCGCGGCCGTGAGCCCGCGATGCATGGGCGTGAGCATGAGCTCCAGGCTCACGCGGAGGTTGCGCAGGCGCGCCTCCTTCCAGTCCGTGTCCGGGGGCGGCTGCAGCAGCGTGACCAGGTCGCCGTAGTGGCGCGTGGCGGCGAAGCTGCGGGTGAAGGTCTCCCCGCCGACGGTGTCGAGCGCCACGTCGGCGCCGTCCCCGGCCCAGACGCGCACGGCCTCTACGAAGTCCTCCTCCCGGTAGCGGATGATGCGCTCGGCACCGAGCCCCTCGACGAAGCGCGCCTTCTCCTCGTCGCTCACGGTGGTGGCCACGGCGCAGCCCGCCTCGCGCGCGAGCTGGATGGCCACGTGGCCGACGCCGCCCGCGCCCGCGTGCACCAGCACGCGCTGGCCGGCGGCGACGCGCGCGCGGTCGTGCAGCGACTCCCAGGCGGTGATCAGCACCAGCGGGGCGGCCGCGGCGTGCACGAAGTCGAGGCGCTCGGGCTTCGGCGCGGCGAAGCGTTCGTCCACCACCGCGAGCTCGGCGTAGTTGCCGGGCTCGCCGCCGATGCCGCCGTTGCACCACCACACGGCGTCGCCGGGGCGGAAGCGGCGCACCTCGGGCCCCACCGCCTCCACCACCCCGGCCCCGTCGCAGCCGAGGATGGCCGGGAGGCGGTCCGGATAGTAGGTGCCGCGCGCGCGCAGCTTGGTGTCGACGGGATTGACCCCGGCGGCGTGCACGCGCACCAGCATCTCGGTGGGCGCGCGCGGCTCGGGGTCCGGCAGCTCGACTGTCTCGAGCACCTCCGGCCCGCCCGGGCGGGTCATCACCACGGCCTTCATGCACGACCTCCATCGCGCCTTCGGGGCCCATGATGATAGCGCGGAGGTGGGCCGTCTCGGCTACCATGGGTGCGGCGATGGGACGCGAGGTCGAGCGCAAGTTCCTGGTCACGGGCGAGGGCTGGCGCGCGCACGCCCGCCCCGGCGTGCGCATGCGCCAGGGCTATCTCGCGAGCGATCCCGCCTGCTCGGTGCGCGTGCGCATCGAGGGCGACCGCGCGCGCCTCAACATCAAGAGCGCGACCCTCGGCGTCGAGCGGCTCGAGTACGAGTACGACATCCCGGTGCGCGACGCCGAGGAGATGCTGGCGCACCTGTGCACGACGCCCCCGGTGGAGAAGGTGCGCTACCGCGTCCCCTGGGGCGGGCACGAGTGGGAGGTGGACGTCTTCGAGGGCGCCAACGCCGGGCTGGTGCTGGCCGAGATCGAGCTCGCGCGCCCGGACGAGCCCTTCGAGCGCCCGCCCTGGGTGGGCGAGGAGGTCTCGCACGATCCGCGCTACTGCAACGTCACGCTGGCGCGCCATCCGTACCGTGAGTGGGCGCGCGGCTAGGGCAGCGGCGCTCGCGGCGGCGCTCGCGGCGCTCGCCGCCTGCCAGGCGCCGCCGCGCGAGGCCATCCGCC
>WFOW01000423.1 GCA_015487895.1 Gammaproteobacteria bacterium
GCGCACGCGCTTGCGCACCAGGCAGCTGAAGTAGAGCTCGAGCTCGGCGACGGTGCCGCCCGCGCGCGCGGCCAGCACGCGCGCGGCGGCCTCGCTCACCCGCACGCGCAGCGCTCGCCCGTGGAGCCGGACCGTGCCGGTGAGCGCGGCCAAGGCCTCACCCCGCGCCGAGGCGCTCCTGGAGGGCACGGTCCTTGGCGAGCACCGCCTCGGAGTCGGCGCGGCGCGCCTCGGCCAGGCGCCCGGCGAGGGCCTCGTCCGAGAGCGCCAGGATCTCCGCCGCGAGCCAGCCGGCGTTGCGCGCGCCGGCCTTGCCGATGGCGACGGTGGCGACCGGCACTCCGCCCGGCATCTGCACGGTCGAGAGCAGCGCGTCCATGCCGCGCAGCGGCCCGCCGTCCATGGGCACGCCGATCACGGGCCGCGTGGTGAGCCCGGCCACGGTGCCGGCGAGGTGCGCGGCCAGCCCCGCGGCGGCGATGAACACGGCACAGCCGCGCGCCTCGGCCTCGCGCACGTAGGCGTGGGTGGCCTCGGGCGTGCGGTGCGCGGAGAGGATGCGCACCTCGCGCGGCACGCCCAGGCGCTCGAGCACGTCGAGGCAGGCCTGCATGGTGTCGAGGTCGGAGTCGGAGCCCATCATCACCGCCACGAAGGGCGCGCCTTGCGACATGGTCTTCCCCCTTTCGTTCCCGGACCGGCCGGGCACCGGCCGCCGCTACTCGCCGCCGGCCGCCGCCGTGCGCGGCGGCTCGCCCTCCCAGGGCTCGGCGTAGTCGCACTCCTTCTGCGGGCAGACGCGCTCGGTGCCCCGGCGCTTGGTGGTCTTGATCGTCAGCACCGGCCAGCCGCACTTGGGGCAGGGCCCGGCGACCGGCTCGTTCCAGACGGCGTAGTCGCACTCGGGATAGGTGCTGCAGGAGTAGAAGGTCCTGCCGCGGCGCGAGCGGCGCTTGAGGAGCGTGCCCTTGCCGCACTTGGGGCAGGCGACACCGGTGTCCTGCGGCTTCTCGAGCGGCTCGATGTGACGGCACTTGGGATAGGCCGAGCAGCCGATGAAGCGGCCGTAGCGGCCGTGGCGGATGAGCAGCTCGCTGCCGCACTCGGGGCAGCTCCGCCCCTCGACCTTCTCGGGCTCGGGCCGCTCCTCGCCGCCGAGATCGCGCGTGTAGTCGCACTCGGGATAGCCCGAGCAGCCGACGAAGCGTCCGCGCCGGCCGAGGCGGATGGCGAGCGGGCGGCCGCACTTGGGGCAGCTCTCGTCGAGCGCCTCCTGGGTGGCGTCGGCGCGCGTGACCGTGCGCTCCTTCTCCTCCACCAGCGCGTGGAAGGGCTCCCAGAAGGCGCGCAGCACCGGGATCCACTCCTTCTCGCCGCGGGCGATGGCGTCGAGCTCGTCCTCGAGGCGCGCGGTGAAGTCGTAGTCCACGTAGCGCGCGAAGTGCTGCGTCAGGAAGCGGTTGACCACGCGCCCGAGATCGGTGGGGCGGAAGCGGCGCTTCTCGAGCGTGACGTACTTGCGCTCGAGCAGGGTCTGGATGATGGCGGCGTAGGTCGAGGGCCGGCCGATGCCGTACTCCTCGAGCGCCTTGACGAGGCTCGCCTCGCTGTAGCGCGGCGGCGGCTCGGTGAAGTGCTGGTGCTTCTCGAGCCGCTCGAGGCGCACCTGCTCGCCTTCCTCCAGCGGCGGCAGCATGCGCTCCTCCTCCTTCTTCTCGCCCTCGGCGGACTCCTGGTAGAGCGCCATGAAGCCCGGGTCCACCACGGTCGAGCCCGTCGCTCGGAAGCGGTGGCCGCCCTCGCAGGCGAGGTCCACGCCCACGGTGTCGATGGTGGCATGCCGCATCTGGCAGGCGACGGCGCGCCGCCAGATGAGCTCGTAGAGGCGGAACTGGTCGCGCGTGAGGCGCTCCTTGAGCGACTCCGGCGTGCGCGCCACCGAGGTCGGACGGATGGCCTCGTGCGCCTCCTGCGCGTTCTTCGACTTGGTCTTGAACACGCGCGGCTTGGGCGGCAGGCGGTCCTCCCCGTAGTGGCGCGCGATCCAGGCGCGGATCTCCTCGACCGCCTCCTGGGCGAGGCTGACCGAGTCGGTGCGCATGTAGGTGATGAGGCCGACGGAGCCCGC
>WFOW01000424.1 GCA_015487895.1 Gammaproteobacteria bacterium
CGCAGGTGGCGCTTGCGCTTGCCGCTCTTCTTCGTGAGGATGTGGTTGTGGTGCGACTTGGCGCGCTTGTAGCCGCCCCTGGCGAGCTTCTTGAAGCGCTTGGCCGCGCCACGGTTGGTCTTGAGCTTCGGCATCTCGCCCTCTCCGGCTGCTCCTGCCGCCCCGCCTAGCGTCGCTTCGGGGCGATCACCATCACCATCTGGCGGCCCTCGAGCTTCGGCCGCTGCTCAACCACGCCGAGGTCGGCGAGGTCCTGTTCCACGCGCTCCAGCAGCTGCAGCCCCAGCTCCTGGTGGGCCATCTCGCGGCCGCGGAAGCGCAGCGTGACCTTCGCCTTCTCGCCCGCCTCCAGGAAGCGGCGCAGGTTGCGCAGCTTGACCTGGTAGTCGCCCTCGTCCGTGCCCGGGCGGAACTTGATCTCCTTGACGTGGACCTGCTTCTGCTTCTTGCGCGCCTCGCGGAGCTTCTTGCCCAGCTCGAACCGGTACTTGCCGTAGTCCATGATGCGGCAGACCGGCGGCTTCGCCTCGGGCGCGATCTCGACCAGATCCAGCTCCGCCTCCTCGGCCAGCCGCTGCGCCTCCTCCAGCGGCACGACCCCGATCTGCTTGCCGTCCGGCGCGACGAGCCGCACCTCCCTGGCCGTGATCTCCTCGTTGACCCTGTGCTGCCTGACCGTCGCGGTGATGCCCTAGCCCTCCAAACGCGTGCGGCCGCGGCTCGCGATCTCGGCGGCCAGCCCGCGGGCGAAGTCCTCCACGGCCATCGCCCCCAGGTCCCGGCCGCCGCGCGTGCGCACGGCCACACTGCCACTGTCGACCTCCCGGTCCCCCACGACCAGGAGGTATGGGACCCGCTGGATCGTGTGCTCGCGGATTTTATAGCCGATCTTCTCGTTCCTCAAGTCCGCCTCGGCGCGGAAGCCCTGATTCTTCAGGGTTTCCGCGACCTTCACCGCGTAGTCCGCCTGGCGGTCGGTGATGTTGAGCACCACCGCCTGCACCGGCGCGAGCCAGGCCGGCAGCGCCCCCCCGTAGTGCTCGAGCAGCACCCCGATGAAGCGCTCGATCGAGCCCAGGATGGCGCGGTGGAGCATGACGGGGGTGCGGCGGCTGCCGTCCTCGGCCATGTAGGTGGCCCCCAGGCGCTCGGGCATGGAGAAGTCGAGCTGGATGGTGCCGAGCTGCCACACCCGCCCCAGGCAGTCGGTGAGGGAGAACTCGATCTTGGGGCCGTAGAAGGCGCCCTCGCCCGGCTGCAGCCTCCACTCGATGCCCTTGCGCTCGAGGGCCTCCTCCAGGGCCTTCTCGGCCTTGTCCCACAGGGCCTCCTCGCCGACGCGCAGCTCCGGGCGCGTCGACAGCGCCACGATCACGTCCTCGAAGCCGAAGTCGCGGTAGACCTCGAAGACCAGGTCGATGAAGGCCGAGACCTCGTCGAGGATCTGGTCCTCGGTGCAGAAGATGTGGGCGTCGTCCTGGACGAAGCCGCGCACGCGCATCAGCCCGTGGAGCGTGCCCGAGGGCTCGTTGCGGTGGCAGGAGCCGAACTCGGCGAGCCGCAGCGGCAGGTCGCGGTAGCTCCTGACCCCCTGGTTGTAGATCTGGATGTGCGCCGGGCAGTTCATGGGCTTGACCGCGTAGACGCGGCTCTCGGACTCCGTCGTGAACATCATGTCCTTGAACTTGTCCCAGTGCCCGGAGCGCTCCCACAGCGAGCGGTCGATGAGCTCGGGCGTGTGCACCTCCAGGTAGCCGCGCTCGCGCAGCAGGCGCCGGATGTAGTCCTGGATCTCGACGTAGATGCGCCAGCCCTTGTCGTGCCAGAAGACCATGCCCGGCGCCTCCTCCTGGAGGTGGAAGAGGTCCATCGCCTTGCCGAGCTTGCGGTGGTCGCGCTTCTCGGCCTCCTCGAGGCGGTGCAGGTACTCGTCGAGCTCCTTGCGGCTGCGCCAGGCCGTGCCGTAGATGCGCTGCAGCATGGGGTTGCGCGGGTCCCCGCGCCAGTAGGCCCCTGCCACCTTCATCAGCTTGAAGGCCTTGAGGCGGCCGGTGCTCGGCACGTGCGGGCCCCGGCAGAGGTCGACGAAGTCGCCCTGGCGGTAGAGCGAGATCTCCTCCTCCGGGGGAATGTCCTCGATGATGCGCGCCTTGAACTCCTCGCCCTGGTCGCGGAAGAAGCGGATCGCCTCCTCGCGCGGCATCACCATGCGCTCGACCTTGAGGTCGCGCTTGGCGATCTCGCGCATGCGCCGCTCGATGCGCTCGAGGTCCTCGGGCGTGAAGGGGCGCTTGTAGTCGAAGTCGTAGTAGAAGCCGTCCTCGATGACGGGACCGATGGTGACCTGCGCCTCCGGGTAGAGCTCCTTGACCGCCTGCGCCAGCAGGTGCGCGGTCGAGTGGCGCAGGATCTCGAGGCCCTCGGGGTCGCGGTCGGTGACGATGGCGACCTCGGCGTCGTGGTCGATGACATGGGAGGTGTCGACGAGGCGGCCGTCGACCTTGCCGGCGAGCGCCGCGCGCGCGAGCCCGGGGCCGATGGACTCGGCCACCTCCTGCACGGTCACGGGCCGGTCGAAGCGCTTCTTCGTGCCGTCCGGCAGCGTGATGACGGGCATGGGCCGGTCTCCCTCCGGGCCGGGCGCCGCGGCCGCCGCGGCCCAAAAAGCCGGGGCGCCCGCGCCCTGCCGCCCTCGGCGGCGGGATCGGACGCCCCGCGAGCGTCTGGCCTCTCGGCGTGCCCCGGCCGTTGTGCTGGTAGGCGCGAGTGGACTCGAACCACCGACCCCCACCATGTCAAGGTGGTGCTCTGACCAGCTGAGCTACGCGCCTGTGGCGACGGGTAAAGATACCGGCGCCCGGGACCACTGGCAAGGACCGCGCGCCGGGGCCGCGCTACCGGATGGGGCGGACCTCCACGCCCACATCCAGCCGCACCCAAGCGCGGTCCGCGGTCAGCACCGGCAGGCCCCGGAGCCGCGCGAGCGCGAGGCACGCGCGGTCCCCGAGGGAGAGCCCAAGACGGCGCGTGGCCGTACGAAGACAGCCCGCATCCCAAGCCTGCTCCGCATCGAACGGGACGACGGTGAGTCCGAGCAGCTCCAAGGCAGCGCGGGCATCCGCATCTCTCACCCCTGCCGCCACGAGCTGCGCGACGCACTCGCTCAGGTTGACGGCGCTCACCAGGGCCCGGGCGAGCGCATCGGCGACCACATCGGCACCCGGCTCCTCGTGCAGGAGGGCGAGGACGGCGGAGGCGTCAAGAACGACGGCGCCCGCCCCGCCGCTCACGCGCCACCTCCTCCCTCCGCGTCTTGAGCAGCGCCTCCACCAGCGACCGCTCGCGCGGCACATGCCGGGCGACGAGCGCCTGGGCCATGCGGACCGCCCGCCGACGCGGCAGCAGGCGCAGCTCCCCGTCGACCACGCGCAGCAGCAGCGCGTCCCCGGCGTCCACACCCAGGGCGCGGCGGACGGCCGCCGGGATCACGATCCGGCCATTGGCACCGACGTGGACAACCTCTTCCACGATTCCATTATCTCCATTTTTGGCACATTTTCAAACCTTGCCATGAACCTCAGGCGGCGCCGGCGGCGGGGGCCTCGTCCGCGAGGCCGAGGGCGTGGCGGCGGATGGCGCGGATCTCGTCGCGCAGCCGCGCCGCCTCCTCGAACTCCAGGTCCCGGGCGTGGCGGTACATGCGCTCCTCGAGCTCGCGGATGCGGCGCAGGGCCGCCTCGGGGCTGAGGGCGGCATACTCCGCCCGCGCCTCGGCCACCGCGCCCTCGCGGCGGGCGCCGCGGCGGCCGCGGGCCGGCGCGACGCGCGCGCCCTCCATGATGTCGGCCACGGCCTTGCGGATGGTGCGCGGGGTGATGCCGTGGGCCTCGTTGTAGGCGATCTGCTTGCGCCGGCGGCGCTCGGTCTCCTCGATCGCCCGCCGCATGGACTCGGTGACGGTGTCGGCGTAGAGGATGGCCTTGCCGCGGGCGTTGCGCGCCGCGCGCCCGATGGTCTGGATGAGCGCCCCCTCCGAGCGCAGGAAGCCCTCCTTGTCGGCGTCGAGGATGGCCACGAGCGAGACCTCGGGCATGTCGAGGCCCTCGCGCAGGAGGTTGATGCCCACGAGCACGTCGAACTTCCCGAGCCGCAGGTCGCGGATGATCTCCACGCGCTCGACGGTGTCGATGTCGGAGTGCAGGTAGCGCACCCGCACCCCGTGCTCGGCCAGGTACTCCGTGAGGTCCTCGGCCATGCGCTTGGTGAGGGTCGTCACCAGCACCCGCTCGTCGGCGGCCGCGCGGCGGCGGACCTCCGAGAGCAGGTCGTCCACCTGCGTGGTGGCCGGGCGCACCTCCACCTCCGGGTCCACCAGGCCCGTGGGGCGCACCACCTGCTCCACCACCCGGGCGCTGCGCTCGAGCTCGTAGGGGCCGGGGGTGGCCGAGACGTAGATGGTCTGGGGGGCGAGGCGCTCGAACTCGTCGAAGCGCAGCGGCCGGTTGTCCAGCGCCGAGGGCAGGCGAAAGCCGTACTCGACCAGGGTCTCCTTGCGCGAGCGGTCGCCGCGGTACATGCCGCCGAGCTGGGGGATGGTGA
>WFOW01000425.1 GCA_015487895.1 Gammaproteobacteria bacterium
CAGCCTCGAGCGCGACCATCTCGGGCGTCAGCTCGAAACGCAGGAAGTGCACCGAGGAGGTCTTGTCCGGCTGGTCGCGCTCCTGCGCGCTCTTGCGGTGCTGGATGTTCGCCCACTTGCTGTGACCTGCCATCGTCCGTCCGACACTCGGAGCTGGCCCTCTCGCGGCGCGATAGTGTACACCGGCCCGCGGCCGGGGCGAGGCGGCCGGCCCCGGCCGGGGTCCGCCCCCTCAGTCGAGGTCGCGCACCAGCGAGGCGCGCACGTTCTCGGGCACGGGCTCCACCGAGTGCGTGTAGAGCGGGTGCTCGACGCCCACCGAGATCGGCGCGCCGGCCTTGGCCGCCGCGACCATCTCGGGCGTCAGCTCGAAACGCAGGAAGTGCACCGAGGAGGTCTTGTCCGGCTGGTCGCGCTCGAGGTCCTCGTCGGCGATGGGATAGACCTTGGGCAGGTCGCCGACCCGCACCCACACCCTGTCCTCGATCCCGACCAGCCTGCTCAGCATCTCGCGGCGCACCTCGGGGTCGTCGTACTCGACCATGAAGGTCGCCTTCCAGTTGCTCCCGTCCGGGATGAGGGGGTTGTAGGCGTCGAGCTCGGCCTGGATGCCCTCCGGCTCGAAGATGCGCTCGGCGCGCAGCATCTCCTGCACCTGGTAGTGCATGGTGAGCCGGTCCTCGAAGTGGATGGTGGCGTTGGGCCCGAGCGGCACGATGCGGTCGCGCTTGTGCGCCATCACCCTGCGGCGGAACTCCGGCCGCTCGCGGTGGTACTCCTCGAGGCTCCAGAGGTCTTCGCGCTTGAGCTTCCGCATGGCTCGCACGTTCCGTCTCCCGGGCGGGCGACTGGCCCGCCGCTTCCGTCAGATTCCGTAGGCCCGGCGCAGCAGGCGCAGCGGGTGCTCCGGCGGGCGCTCGCGGCCGAGGGCGTTCTCGATCTGGTGGCCCGCCATGGGGCAGTCGCTCGCGTAGTGGTCGGGCTGGATCTCCTTCACCTTGCGCGCCACGGGACGGCAGATCCTCATCGAGATCCCGTGGTACTCGCGCTTGACGGCGTAGGTGCCGTCGTGGCCCGAGCAGCGCTCGATGGTCTGGATCTCGGTGTCCGGCACCAGCTCGAGGACCTCGCGCGTCTTGAGGCCGATGTTCTGCACCCTCAGATGGCAGGCCGCGTGATAGGCCACCTTCCCGAGCGGGCGCCGGAAGTCGGTGCGGAGCTTCCCGTGCCGGTGGCGCAGCGCCAGGTACTCGAAGGGATCGTAGAAGGCCTCCTTGACCTTGCGCACCGCCTCGTCCTCCGGGAACAGGAGCGGCAGCTCCTGCTTGTACATGAGGACGCACGAGGGCACGGGCGCGACCAGGTCCCAGCCCTCGTCCACCAGCCGCGCCAGCCGCGGGACGTTGTGCGTCTTGAGGCGCTCGATGCCCTCGAGGTCGCCCAGCTCCAGGCGCGGCATGCCGCAGCAGCGCGTATCCTCCACGACGCGCACCGGGATGCCGTTGTGCTCGAAGACCGCGACCAGGTCCTCGGCCAGCTCCGGCTCGTTGTAGTTGCCGTAGCAGGTGACATAGAGCGCCACCCGCCCGCGCGTCGGCCCCGCGGGCTCGGCCTCGGCCTCGAGCGGCCGCCGCCCGCGCGCGCGCCGCAGGAAGGGGCGCGGCTGGTAGGGCGGCAGGATGGCGTCCGGGTGCACCCCGAGCGCCTTGTCCAGCAGCGCCCGCCCCGGCCCGCTGCGCTCCACCGCGTTCGCAACGTTCGCGACGATGGGGATGGCGGCCAGCTTCCCGACGGCGTCCGTGGAGGCGAGCACGCGGTCGCGCAGGCGCGCCCCCTGCCTGCGGTAGCGCACGGCCTTGGCCCGCAGCATCAGGTGCGGGAAGTCCACGTTCCATTCGTGCGGCGGAACGTAGGGGCACTTGGTCATGAAGCACAGGTCGCAGAGATAGCAGTGCTCCACGACCTTCCAGTAGTCCTCGCGCGCCACGCCGTCGACCTCCATGGTCTCGGACTCGTCCACGAGGTCGAACAGCGTCGGGAAGGCGTTGCACAGGTTCACGCAGCGGCGGCAGCCGTGGCAGATGTCGAAGACGCGCGCCATCTCAGCGTAGAGCGCCTCCTCGTCCCAGAAGCCGGGCTCGCGCCACCTGAGCGGGTGGCGCTCCGGCGCATCCAGGCTCCCCTCGCGTCTGCCCCCGGCCTTCTCCGCCATCGCTCGCCCCTCCGCGCTGCCGATGTGCCGCCGTCTCCCCGCCGGGCCGTGCCGGCACGGCCCGGCGCCTGTCCGCAGGCGGCCACGCAGGGCCGCCTCCGGGCAGGCGCCGGCCTGCCCGCGTGGCGCCGCGGCGGCGCCACGCCCCGGGGACGTCCCCGGCCTCAGTCCTCGAGGCTGTCGAGGGCCTTCTGGAAGCGGTTGGCGTGCGAGCGCTCGGCCTTGGCCAGCGTCTCGAACCAGTCCGCGATCTCGTCGAAGCCCTCCTCACGGGCCGTCTTGGCCATGCCGGGGTACATGTCCGTGTACTCGTAGGTCTCGCCGGCGATGGCCGCCTTCAGGTTGTCCCGCGTGGAGCCGATGGGAAGGCCCGTGGCGGGATCGCCCACCTCCTCGAGGTACTCCAGGTGCCCGTGGGCGTGGCCCGTCTCGCCCTCCGCCGTGGAGCGGAAGACGGCCGCCACGTCGTTGTAGCCCTCCACGTCCGCCTTGGCGGCGAAGTAGAGGTAGCGCCGGTTCGCCTGGGACTCGCCCGCGAACGCGGCCTTGAGGTTCTCCTCGGTCTTGGTGCCTTTCAGCGAGGGCATGGTCTTCCTCCTCCGTTTCTCGCCGTGCCTGTGCCGGACCGTCCGGTCCGGCGCCCGGTCTCAGATTTAGACTATGTCTAAATCCGGTTTGCAGTCTAGCGGCGTCCGCCGCCGCCTGTCAATGGCGCGCCGCGTTTGACCCCCCGCGCGGCGCTCCAGTAACGTAGGTGCGCCCCGCCCGCCTTTCAAGCGCGGGGGGAAGCCGCAAGCCCTTGCGACCCCGATGAGCCGAGCCGACGAGGACACCGCCGCCCCCCCGGCCCTGCCCGACTTCGAGCGGGCGCTGGCGGAGCTCGAGTCGCTCGTCGAGAAGCTCGAGGGCGGCGAGCTCACGCTGGAGGAGTCGCTGCGCTGCTTCGAGCGCGGCATCGAGCTGACGCGCACCTGCCAGCGGGCCCTGCGCGAGGCCGAGCAGAAGGTCCAGATCCTGCTCGAGGGCGAGGACGAGCCGCGGCCCTTCCGGGAAGACGCGGATGGCTGACCCGGAAGGCGCCCTGGAGGCGCGGCTCGGGGCCTACCGCGAGCGCGTCGAGGCCGCGCTCGACCGCCTCCTGCCCACGGCCCGCATCCACCCCGCCCCGCTCCATGAGGCCATGCGCTACGCGGCGCTCGGCGGCGGCAAGCGCCTGCGGCCGGCGCTCGTGTATGCCGCGGGCGAGGCCGTGGGCGCGCCGGCCGGGGCCCTCGACGCGCCCGCCTGCGCCGTGGAGCTCATCCACGCCTACTCGCTGGTGCACGACGACCTGCCGGCCATGGACGACGACGACCTGCGCCGCGGCCGTCCCACCTGCCACCGCGCCTTCGGCGAGGCGCTCGCGATCCTCGCCGGCGACGCGCTGCACGCCCTCGCCTTCCAGGCCCTGGCCGCGGCCGCCGCGCCCGAGCCGGCGGTGCGGCTGCGCATGGTGGAGCTGCTGGCGCGGGCGGCGGGCTCGCGCGGCATGGCGGGCGGGCAGGCGCTCGACCTCGCGGCCACGGGCCGCACGCTCGACGTGGCGCAGGTCGAGGACATCCACATCCACAAGACCGGCGCCCTCATCCGCGCCAGCGTGGTCCTCGGGGCGCTCGCCGCGAGCCCCGTGCCCGACGAGCTTCTCGAGCGCCTCGACCATTTCGGCAAGGTGATCGGGCTCGCCTTCCAGATCCGCGACGACCTCCTCGACGTGGAGGGCCGCCCGGACGAGACCGGCAAGCGCAGCGGCCAGGACCGCGCGCGCGACAAGCCCACCTATCCCGCCGTCGTCGGTCTGGAAGCCGCACGCGAGCGCCTCGACGATCTCGTGAGCGAGGCGCTCGCCACGCTCGAGCCGCTCGGCCCGGCCGCCGAGACGCTGCGCGGCCTGGCGCTGCGGCTCGCCTACCGGAGGGCGTGAGCGCGGGGCGCGGGCCGGCCCGCGCCCCGCGCGGGTGACAGCTCGCGGCCAGCAGTCCACGGTCGACCGACGGCTGCCACC
>WFOW01000426.1 GCA_015487895.1 Gammaproteobacteria bacterium
GTACCGCTTTTGGCGGCGCGACGCCCTGGGGGTGCAGGAGTCGGCCGCCCTGGCGCTTAGGGTCGGCCTGGACGGGGGCGCCACGGCTCCGGTTCTGGGTCTCGCTTACGGATACGAGAGCCGCAGGTGGTACCGCTGGGCCAGCGTGCGCTGGCACCACTCCGGCAGCGATGCGAGCACGGGAGGCGATAGGCTCCTGCTGGACCTGGTCGGCGGCTGGCGGCCGCGGCCCGGGGGCTACCTGGAGCCCGACGCCGTGTGGCTGCTGGAGCTCAACGGCGAGCTCGTGCGCCGCGCCCAGCTGGGTGGAGCGGCGGGCGCGGAGTGGTTTCTCGCGCCGGGCCTCTTCTGGACGCTGCGCAACTATGCCGTCAAGGCGGGCGTGCAGGTGCCGGTGCACCGCGACCTGGAGGGGCCACGGCCGCCTACCCGATGGCGGGCGCTGCTGGTGTTCGAGGGGCATTGGTAAGTGAGTAAAGGAGGGCCGGAGGATGCGCGTGCGGTGCGGACTGCTGGGTGTCTTCCTACTGTTGCTACCGCTGGCCGCATCGGCCGGTGGCGTGCGCTATGTGATGCGGGTGGACGGTCTGGCCTGCTCCTTCTGTGCCTACGGCGTGGAGAAGAAGTTGAAGGCCATCGAGGGTGTAGAGCGCGTGGATGTGGACCTCGACCGGGGGTTGGTGGTGGTGGATGCCCGCGAGGGACTGGTCCTGACCGAGGAGGCCATGCGCAGCCTGATGCGCGATGCCGGCTTCACCTTCCGGGGCATGCGCCTTGTGCCCGTGCAAGCGGGACAGGAGACGCCCCCGTGAGGAAGCCGGCCTGCAGGAACGGGCTGGCCGCGGGGTGCCGGGCGAGGGGCGGCGATGCGAGGTGGTGCTGAGCGTGGTGGGGCTGCCCAGTCGGGTCAGAGCACTGCAGGCGGGGCGGCGTGGCTGGCGTTGTTCACCTCCTTGGGCACCCTGATCTGCTGTGCGCTACCTATCCTGCTGGTGACACTTGGCCTAGGGGCTGCCGTGGCCTCGTTGGTCTCGGCGGCCCCCTTCCTGGTGTGGCTTACCAAGCACAAGGTGTGGGTGTTCGGCTTCTCGCTGGCCATGCTCGTCTTCTCCGGCTGGCTCCTGCGCCGCGGTAGCCGGCAGTGCCCCTCCGATCCGGCCCTCGCTGCCGCCTGCGTGCGTGCGCGCCGCTGGAACCTCCGCATCTGGCGGGCCGCGGTGGCAATTTGGGGCATCGGCTTCTTCGCAGCCTACCTGCTGCTGCCGTTGCGCCGGTTGCTGGAGGGCTGAGCAGGAGCTGCTTCAGCAGGGGTGGCGCGTGACAGGCGGCCGGCACGCAGGCCGTTGGCGACGGCGGCGATCTCGGAGGCCTCGTGCACGAGCACGGCGAAGGCCACGCTGATGCGCCCGAGCACGCCCAAGGGGATGAGCACGGCCAGCACGGCGAGCGCGAAGACGATGTTCTGCAGGCTCACCCGCCGCGCCTGGCGGCCGAGCTCCAGGGCCTCGGCGACCTTGAGCAGGTCGTCGGCCATGAGGGCGACGTCGGCGGCCTCGATGGCGGCGTCCGTGCCGGCCGCGCCCATGGCGATGCCGCAGGTGGCGGCGGCCAGCGCCGGGGCGTCGTTGATGCCGTCGCCAACCATGATGACGGCCCCGTGGCGCGCCTCCAACGCGCGCACGGCCTCCACCTTCTCCTCGGGGCGCAGGCCGGCGCGCACCTCGTCGATGCCCACGGACGCGGCCACGCGCGCGGCCACCTGGGGGTTGTCGCCGGTCAGCATCACGCAGCGCACCCCGAGGGCGTGCAGCCGCCGCACGGCCTCCGGCGCCTCCTCGCGGACGCGGTCGGCGAGGGCGATCAGCGCCGCGGCTTGCCCCCCCGCGTCGGCCAGCACCACCACCGTGTGGCCCTCGGCGGCTAGCGCCTCGCAACGTGCGGCGGCCTCCTCGCCGAGCGCCAGGCCCTCGGCGCCGGGACGGAGGATGCGCCACGTGCGCCCGTCCACCCGGCCCTCGACGCCCGCGCCCACCAGCGCGCGGAAGCCCTCGGCGGGCGGCGCCTCGATGCCGCGCGCGCGGGCGTGGTGCACGATGGCCCGCGCCAGCGGGTGCTCCGAGCGCGCCTCGAGCGAGGCGGCGAGGCGCAGGGCCTCCTCGGCAGCGATCCCGGGCGCGAGCGGCTCGACCGCCGTGACCTCCGGGCGGCCGTGGGTGAGGGTGCCGGTCTTGTCGAAGGCCACCACCCGGATCAGCGCCAGGTGCTCCAGATGGGCGCCGCCCTTGATCAGGATGCCGCGGCGGCCGGCGGCGCCGATGCCGGCGGAGATGGCGATGGGCAGCGAGATCACCAGCGCGCAGGGGGCCGCCGCCACCAGCAGCACCACGGCGCGGTGCGCCCACTCGCCCCAGTCCCAGCCCAGCGGCAGGGGCAGGACCAGGAAGGCCGCCGCGGTCGCCAGCACCGCCGGGCTGTAGCGCCGCCCGAAGCGCTCCATCCACTCCTGCGCGCGGCCCTTGCGCTCCTGGGCGCTCTCGACGAGGTGGATGATCTTGCTGAGCGTGTTGTCCGCGAAGGCGGCCGTCGCCTCGACGACCAGGGCGCCGGTGCGGTTGATGCTGGCGGCGAAGACCTTCTCTCCCGGTCCCTTCTCCACCGGCACCGACTCGCCGGTGACCGGCGACTCGTCGAGCGCGGCGTGGCCCTCGACGATGACGCCGTCGGTGGGGAGCGCCTCGCCGGGGCGCACCACGAAGCGCTCGCCCGGGCGCAGGGTCTCGGCCGGCACCAGCGCCTCGCGGCCGTCGCGCAGCACGCGCGCCTGCTTCGGGGCGAGGTCGAGGAGCGCGCGGATGGCGCGCCGGGTGCGGGCGAAGGTGAGCTCCTCGACGCCCTCGGCGATGCCGTAGAGCACCACCAGCGCCGCGGCCTCGTCCCACAGGCCGAGCGCCCCGGCCCCGCCTGTGGCCGCGAGCATGAGGATCTCGATGCCCACGACGCGCTCGCGCACCAGACCCTCGAGCCCCTCGCGCGCCCAGTGCCAGGCGCCGACCGGGATGGCCACGAGGTAGGCGGCGGTCTCGAAGGCGGGCGCGAGCAGCCCGGCGCGGCCCAGCGCGAAGGCGGCGGCCGCGACCACGCCCGCGATCAGCGCGTTGCGCAGCGGGGGGAAGCCCCACCACGGCCCCTCGTAGCCGTGCTCGTCGGTGCAGCCGCAGCTCATCGGCGGGGCTCCGGTTCCAGCTTCCGGGTGGCAGGTATCCAGCAGCAGCAGCAGCCAGCCATTGAAAGACGTACAAGTCTATCGTACAATAGAGATGTGCAAATCTGGGTGTGAGGTGCGGGCATGGGCGACGTCCAGGCGAGCGAGCTGCGGCAGCGCCTGCGGGAGATCCTGGAGCGCGTGGAGGCGGGCGAGCGCGTGCGCATCCGCCGCCGCGGTCGCGTGGTGGCGGAGCTGGTCCCGGCGGGCGAGTCGCAGCCCCGCTGGAAGCGGCCGCCGGATGCGACCGTCACCCTGCCGCCCGGGCCCGGCGTCGCCGACATCGTCGTCGAGGAGCGGGAGACGGCGGGCCGTTGAGGCTCTTTCTGGACACCTCCGCCCTCCTCAAGCGTTATGTGCGCGAGCGCGGCTCCGAGGTGGTGGACGGCGCGCTCGGGCGTGCCGATGCGGTGGGCGTGAGCGTGCTGGCCTGGCCCGAGGCGGTGTCGGCGCTCGTTCGGCTCCGGCGCGAGGGCAGGCTGGAGGAGGAGGCCGGCGGGCGGCTCAAGGCCGCCCTCGCCAGGGACCTGGAGGCGATGGACGTCTGCGACCTCACGCCCTGGATCCTCGATCGCGCGGTGGCGTGCCTGGAGCGGCACCGGCTGCGGACGCTCGATGCCCTGCACCTCGCCTGTGCCCTGGTGTGGCGGGCCGACGTGCTCCTCTCCGCCGACCGCAGGCAGCTTGCGGCGGCGGCGGAGGAGGGGCTCGCGACCCTGGATGCCGCCGGCGGGGGCCACGGCTGAGCCCGCGTTCATTCGCCGTCGCCGTCGATGGGGTGGGCGGCGGCGACGTCGTAGACGTAGATCCAGCCGCTCGGCTGCTGGCCCGTGCGCGCGTTCTCGCGGATCAGGCGCACGGCCTCCTCGACGCGCCCGTCCTCGCACACCAGCTCGAGCTTGACCTCGGCGGTGACGCGCTCGCCGAGCTCCATCGAGTAGCGCGCCTCGCGCGGGTCGAGGGCGCGCAGCATGCCGAGGACGTCCACCACCGAGAGGTCGCCGAAGCCCGCGTCGCGCAGGGCGTGGATGACGTCGGCGATGCGGTTGCGGTGCACGAAGGCCTTGATCTCTTTCATGTCGGGACTCCGGTCAATCCGCTGCGTGCCTCGACCCGCTGAGGTGCTTCGCGGCCATTTCGATCAAGCACTCTGATCAATCCGCTACGCGGATTGATCAGCGCTAAGGTGTTTCGCGGCCATTTTGATGTTTTCCTGTTTTGCCATGCACTTCCCTGTGCATGGATCCTCCCGCGGCCGTCCCTGGCCGCGGGGAAGCCCTGAAAAATCGGAATTTTTCAGGGCTTCCGGATCAATCCGCTACGCGGATTGATCAGCGCTAGAGCGCAGTCGACCCTTCCACCTTCAGCCCTTGGCAACACGGGCGGCGTCCATGTAA
>WFOW01000427.1 GCA_015487895.1 Gammaproteobacteria bacterium
ACAGCGTGACGAGCACGCCCGCGGCCTGGCTGCGGAAACGGAAGGCGAAGAGGTCGGCGAGCGAGGTGAGCTGGTACTCGCGGCACACCCGGAGAATGGGCGCGAGCAGCACCGGCGTCAGGAGGAAGGCCACGGTGACGCCCAGGTAGATGGTGAGGAAGAGGTAGCCGTGGTCACGGGCGTAGCCGACGCTGCCGTAGTAGCTCCAGGAGGTCGCGTAGACCCCGAGCGAGGCGGCGTAGACTAGCGGATGCCGCGCCAGTCGCGCGGGGATCCAGCGGCGTTCGGTGGCGTAGGCGACGAGGAACAGCGCCAGCAGATAGGCCGCCGCGGTGGCAAAGAGCAGGCCGAGCTCAGCCCCCATCGTGTCCCCCACCGCGTGAGACGAGGGCGCCCATGACCACGAGCGCGCACCAGACCAGGTAGGGCGCGTACCAGGGGCTTCCCGTGCCGAGCTAGACGTGGTTGAGCGGGGGAAGCAGGAGGACGAGCGCCGCGACGAGGGCGAGAAGGGCGCGCTCGGCGGCGCGCGGGCGGTCGCTCGGACGGGCCATCCACGAAGCCTACCAGAAACGTTACGAAAGGTGACAGGCGGGGCGGCCCGCCGGCCGCCGCCTCAGAGGCCGGCGAGCTGGTCCTCGGTGGGCTCGGCGCAGCAGTACCAGGGCTCGGACAGGCGCGGGACGGGCTCGCCCAGGTCCTCCGGCAGCGGCGGCGGCGTGCGCCCGGCGGCCTCGTGGGCGAGGCGCCAGATGCCGGCGAAGGACTCGCGCCGGGGGAGCCCCCGGCGCTCGGCCTCCGCCGCCCAGGCCTGCACCCGCCGCTGCAGGGCGTCCACTGCCGGGTCCGGATGGCGCCAGGGGTGGCCGAGGAGGGCGGGGTCGAAGGGCCCGAGATGCGGGCGCAGGTCCTCGAGCTCGAGCAGGCGGGAGCCGGCGGGTACGAGGAGGCGGATGGCGAGCTGCACCGGCGCCACGGCCTCCACCAGGCGCAGGGCGACGAGCCGCCGCAGCAGCTCCAGATAGCCCTCCAGCGTGGTCCAGGGCGTGAAGGGGACGAAGGTGGGGGCGAGGGCGAGCCCGGCCCCGCGCGTGAGCGCCACCGCGCGCTCGAGGTCGGCCGCCGTGTGGCCCTTGTCGAGCCGCGCCAGGATGGCGTCGTCGACGGCCTCCACCGCCGAGATGACGAACAGGCAGCCGAGCGCGCGCAGCTCCGGCAGCAGCGCGCGGTGGCGCAGCAGGTGCTCGATCTTGATCGTGCAGTCCCAGGTGAGGTGCGGGAAGCGCGCGTGCAGGGCGCGCGCCACGCGCAGGGCGTGCGTGGGGCCGTTGAGGAAGTCCGGATCGCCGAAGGAGACGTGCTCGGCGCCGGCCTCGACCTGCTGGGCGACGTCGGCGAGGACCGTCTCGACCGGGATGGCCCAGAAGCGCCCGCGGTAGACGGGCACCACCGGGCAGTGGCGGCACAGGTGCTTGCAGCCGCGCGTGGTTTCGGCGAAGCCCACCACGCGCTCGCCGCCGTCCGGGAGCAGCAGGCGCGCGTAGCGCCCGAGCGGCGGCAGGGCGTCGCGCGCGGGCACGCGGAAGGCCACGCGCTCGAGCCGCACGCGCGGCTTCGCCGCAGCAGCCGCCGCCTCCGCCGGTCCCCCGCCGCAGCAGGCCTGCGCGAGCGCAAGCAGGTCCGGCTCGCACTCCCCGCCGAGGATGGTCCCGACGCCGAGACCGCGCAGGTAGTCCGCGTTCACCGGCGCGTAGAGGCCGAAGGCGCAAAGGTGCGCCTTCGGCGCCGCCTCGCGGATGAGGGGCAGGGCCGCCGCCGCGAGGCGCGTGGCCGTGTGCATGGCCAGATGCAGCGCGACGAGCCGTGCGCCCGCGAGCCGCGCGGGGTCGAGCCGCTCGACGGCGAGGTCGACGCAGTCCACCTTCAGGCCCGCCTCGCGCAGCCAGGCCGCGGCATGGGCGAGCGCGAAGGGCTGGCGCCCGATCTCGTAGGGGCTGACGAGGACGACCTCGGCCGGCGCTCCGCCGCGGCGGGTCGTGGCGCCTGCGGCGCAGCAGGCACCCTCGTGGGCGGTCTCTGTGGCGCTCACGGGCAGGGGTTCCTGTGCGAGAATGGTTGCGGGCATTGTAGCGGCGGGATCCGCGCCGCACATCCACACGGAAGGGAGGGCAGATGCCGCAGCGGCTCGAGGACCGCCTCGTGGTGGCGATCTCCTCGCGCGCCCTGTTCGACCTCGAGGAGAGCCACCGCGTCTTCGAGGAGCAGGGCGTCGAGGCCTACTGCCGCTACCAGATCGAGCACGAGGACGACCCCCTCGAGCCCGGGGTCGCCTTCCCCCTGGTGCGCAAGCTACTCGCGCTCAACGAGCGCCTCGGCCGCCCCGTGGTCGAGGTGATCCTGCTCTCGCGCAACAGCGCCGACACGGGGCTGCGGGTGTTCAACTCCATCGAGCACCACGGGCTTGCCATCACGCGCGCGGCCTTCTCGGGCGGGGCCTCGCCCTACCGCTACGTGCGCCCCTTCGGCGCCAACCTCTTTCTCTCGGCCGATCCGGACGACGTGCGGCGCGCGCTCGACGCAGGCTTCGCGGCGGCCACCATCCTGCCGGGGCGCGGGCCGCGCGGCGCGGACGACGAGGTCGTGCGCCTCGCCTTCGACGGCGACGCCGTGCTCTTCGCCGACGTGGCCGAGCGCGTCTACAAGCGCGAGGGCCTCGAGGCCTTCAGCCGCGCCGAGCGCGCCGCCGCCCGCGAGCCCCTCCCGGGCGGGCCCTTCCGCGGCTTCCTCGCCGCGCTCAACCGCCTGCAGTCGGAGTTCCCCCCGGACGAGTGCCCCATCCGCACGGCGCTGGTGACGGCGCGCTCGGCCCCCGCGCACGAGCGCGTCATCCGCACCCTGCGCGCGTGGAAGATCCGCATCGACGAGGCGCTCTTCCTCGGCGGGCTCGACAAGGCCGCCTTCCTCGAGGCCTTCGGGGCCGACATCTTCTTCGACGACCAGCGGGTCCACTGCGAGTCGGCCGCAGGCCGCGTGCCCACCGGCCACGTCCCGCACGGGGTCGCCAACGAGGGCGGGGCGGCCTGAGCGGGCCGCCCCGCCCTCGTT
>WFOW01000428.1 GCA_015487895.1 Gammaproteobacteria bacterium
CAGGCGCCCGGCGGGTGTGGGCGCCTCATCCGGGCCCGGGCACAGCGTGCGGCGCACGGCCGCGGCCTTCTCGGCCCCCGTGGCCAGGAACAGCACCTCGCGCGCGCCCTCGAGCACGGGATAGGTGAGGCTGATGCGCCAGGCGCGAAGCTGCGGCACGTAGTTCGCCTCCACCGGGCGGTCGCGGTGGTGCAGGATGCAGGTGCGCGGGAACAGCGAGGCCGTGTGGCCGTCGGCCCCGAGCCCGAGGAGCACGAGGTCGAGGACCGGGAAGCCGTGCGGGCCCGGGGGCACCAGGCGGCGCAGGCGCTCGCCGTAGGCGGCCGCGTCCTGGCGGATGTAGGCGGTGCGGGCGCGGATCGGGTGCACCTGCCCGGCGGGGACCGGCACGCGGTCGAGCAGCGCCTCGCGCGCCATGCGGTAGTTGCTCTCCGGGTGGTCCCAGGGCACGGCGCGCTCGTCGCCGAACCACACGTGCACCCGCGACCAGTCGAGGAGGGCGGGCTCGGCGGCGAGGCGCCGGTAGAGCGGCAGGGGCGTGCGGCCGCCGGCGAGCGCGAGGTGGAAGGCGCCGCGGGCGGCGATCGCCGCGCGCGCCGCTCCCGCGACCGCTTCGGCCGCGACGGCGGCGGCGCCCTCGGGATCCGGCGCCACGCGCACCTCGGCGTCGTGGCAGGGCTGGCGCGGGCGGTCCATCCGCAAGGCTCCCCGTGTCCGCGTGCGGCGAGTTGAAAAGCGCCCCGCCGGGCGCCACGTCCACAATGGAGGCGGCGGGGCGCCGCATCAACCGGGAGGAAAGGCCATGTACCTGAGGCACAGGCCCAGCGGGGACCTGGTCGAGGTGCTCGACCTGCGCTCGCTCTTCGATCCCTGCCGCGAGAGGGTCGTGGGGCGCTTCCACTGGGGCGAGGAGCTGCAGGATCCGGCCGGCTTCGCCAAGGCCGAGCTCGAGTTTCCCTCCGGCGAGCCGCTGCCGCGCTGCTGGGTGGACCCCCACTACCGCGAGGGCGGCTGAGGCATCGCAACCCGTTGTTGCCACGCAGGTTTCGCGGCCGCGGCGCAAACTGCGGGCGCGGCCACGCACAGGCTGTGACGGAGGTCGCTGACCGCGGCGGCGCGGGGGGCGAGACTGGGCCCAACGCCGGGCCCACCGGGTCCCCGTGGAGACAGCTCCGGGAGGTGCGCCATGAACCGCAGGCCCCTTCGTCGCCGCCCCGATGCCCTCTTCCTGCTCGCCGTGGGCGTGGCCCTCGGTGTCGCCCTGACCGCCACCGCGCGCGCGGCCGAGCCGCCCGGCCTGCACTGGAGCTGGGCCGAGCTCAAGGACCGCATCCTGCCGCCGCCGCCCTCGCTGCGGCTGGTTGAGCCCCCTGCCGACGAGGAGTCGCTGTCCTTCTCCGTGACGTTCGCCCGCCCCCAGGCCGAGCTGTCCGGGCGTGGGAGCGGCGTCGATCCTTACTTCGGGCGGGAGGTCGTGCGGCGCTGGTCACGCGACGCATCCCTCTTCCTCGGCGTGCAGCGGAGGTTCTGAGGTGAGGCGGGCCGGGGCATGCCGCACGGCCCGCGGTCCGGGTCGTGCGGCGCGGCTCGCCGCCGCTTCCGTGCTGCTGCTGGCCGCGGCCGCCGCCGCCGCGGACGAAGCCCCCGGCTGGCTGCGCCAGAGCGTGCGCCTCGACCTCGCCTCGGCGCCGGCCGGCGCCGAGGCAGTGGCCCCCGGCCCGGCGCGGCCGGCAGCGGCGCGCCGCCTGCGCGAGCTCGCCGCGCGCCTCCGCAGCCGCGCGGGCGATGGTCCCGGTGTATGGTACGAGCGGCGCGCCGTCTACCTCGGCGTGCGCTCGCGCTTCTGAGCCCCCGGTCCGGCATCTTCCGCCAGCAGGTTCGCCAGCCGCGCGAAGCCCTCGGGCGGCACCCGCTCGGGGCGCTCGCCCGGGTCCAGCCCCGCCGCCGCGATGCGCTCCGGAGGCGCGAGCGCGGCGAGCGCGTTGCGCAGCGTCTTGCGCCGCTGCGAGAAGGCCACCGCCACCACGCGCGCGAACAGCGCCGGATCGCGCACCTCGAAGGGGGGGTGCGGATGCGGGACGAGGCGGACCACGGTGGAGGTCACCTTCGGTGGGGGGCGGAAGGCGCCGGGGCCGACGTGGAAGAGCGGCTCCACCGCGCAGCGCCACTGCACCATGACCGAGAGCCTGCCGTAGTCCTTGCCTCCCGGCGCCGCGGCCATGCGCTGCACGACCTCCTTCTGGAGCATGAGGTGCATGTCCTCGATCGCCGCGAGCTGCTCCAGCAGGTGGAACAGGAGCGGCGTCGAGACGTTGTAGGGCAGGTTGCCCACGACGCGGATGCGCCCGCCGGGCGGCGCCAGGGCGACGAAGTCGAAGCGCGTCGCGTCGGCCTGGTGGACATGGAGCCTGCCGCGGCCTTCCGCGCGCGCCTCGAGCGCCGGCACGAGGTCGCGGTCGAGCTCGACCACGTGCAGCTCGCCGAGGCGCTCGAGGAGCGGCAGGGTGAGCGCGCCGAGGCCGGGGCCGATCTCGACGACGGTCTGCCCCGGGCGCGGGTCCATGGCGCGCAGGATGCCCGCCACCACCCGCGGGTCGTGCAGGAAGTGCTGGCCGAAGCGCTTGCGCGGGCGGTGGCTCATGCGGCGAGGCGCGCCGCGAGCTCGACCGCCGCGCGGAAGCTGCCCGCGTCGGCGCGCCCGCTGCCGGCGAGCTCGTAGGCGGTGCCGTGGTCGACCGAGGTGCGCACGATGGGCAGGCCCAGGGTCACGTTCACCGCGTGCCCGAAGGCGGCGTGCTTGATCACGGGCAGCCCCTGGTCGTGGTACATCGCCAGCACCGCGTCGCAGCCGGCGAGCCGCGCGGGGGTGAAGGCGGTGTCGGCCGGCACCGGCCCCGTGGCGCGCACGCCCGCCCTGCGCGCGCGCGCGATGGCGGGGGCGATGACGCGCGTCTCCTCGTCGCCCAGGCGGCCCGCCTCGCCGGCGTGGGGGTTGAGGCCGCAGACCAGGATGCGCGGGGCCTCGATGCGGAAGCGTGCGCGCAGGTCCCGGTCCACGATGCGCAGGGTGCGCGCCAGCCCCTCGCGGTCGAGGGCGTCGGGAACCGCGCGCAGCGGCAGGTGCGTGGTGGCGAGCGCGATGCGCAGGGGGCCGGCGGCGAGCATCATGACCGGCTCCGCGCCCGTCAGCGCGGCCAGGTGCTCGGTGTGGCCCGTGAAGGGCCGCCCGGTGCCCTCGGCGACCATGGCCTTGGCGAGCGGGCCCGTGACCAGCGCCGCGCAGCGCCCCGCCTGGCAGTCGCGCACCGCGGCCTCGAGCGCGGCGAGCAGCGCGGGGGCGTTCGCGGGATCGGGCCGCCCGGGCCGGTCGGCGGGATCGGCGAGCGGCACCGGCCGCACGCGCAGCAGGCCCGGGGCCGCCTCCGCGCCGCCGTCGTCGTCGACCAGCCGCACGTCGAGCCCCAGGCGCGCCGCGCGCGCGGCGAGCAGCGCGGGGTCGGCGTAGGCCACCAGGGCGGCGGGGGCCCCCTCGGCGGCGGCGTGCAGCAGCACGTCGGGGCCCACCCCCGCGGGGTCGCCTGGCGTCACCGCAATCCGCATGGGGGCGGCGTCAGCGGTCGAGGCGCAGCTCGACGTAGGCCTCGTCCCGGAGCTGGCGCAGCCACAGCTGCAGGCGCTCCTCCACCTTGCGCTGCTGCAGCAGGCGCCGCGCCCGGGCGCGGCGGTAGGCCTCCGTGTCGTCGCTGCGGCGGCGCTCGACGAGCTGCACCAGGTGCCAGCCGGCGGGCGTGCGGAAGGGCGGGCTCACCTCGCCCGGGGCGAGGCCCCGGACCGCCTCGGCCACCTGCGGCGGGAGCTCCGAGGGAGAGAGCCAGCCCATGTCGCCGCCGCGGGCGGCGCTGGCGGCGTCGTCGGAGTGCGCGCGCGCCAGGGTCTCGAAGGGCTCGCCCGCGAGCACGCGCTCGCGCAGCCGCTCGAGCCGCAGGCGCGCCTCGTCCTCGCTCAGGAGCTCGCCCGGGCGCAGCAGGATCTGGCGCAGGCGGAGCTGCTCGACCACCTGCGGCTCGTCGCCGCGAACCTCGAGGAGCTTGACGATGTGGAAGCCGCTCGGGCTGCGGATGACCTCGCTCACCTCGCCCGGCTTCAGGCGCGGCACCACGTCGGCGAAGACGCTCGGCAGCTCGTCGGCCCTGCGCCAGCCGAGGTCGCCGCCCTCCAGCGCCTTCTGCCCGTCGGAGTGGGCGGCGGCGAGGGCGGCGAAGTCCTCGCCGGCGCGCGCGCGCGCGGCCACGGCCTCGGCCTCGCGGCGCGCGGCGGCGATCTGCTCCGGGCTCGCCGCCTCCGGCACGGCGATCAGGATGTGGGCCACGCGGTAGGCGCGGCGCGCCTGCGCCTGCGCGCTCGAGAGGAACTCCTCGACCTCCCGGTCCGAGACGGTGACGCGGCTCGCGACCTGCTGGCGCTGGAGCTGCGCGATGATCATCTCGCTGCGGATGTCCTCGCGGAAGCGCTCGAAGCTGAAGCCGTCGCGCTCCAGCGCCGCGCGGAAGGCCTCCAGGTCCATCCCGTTGCGGCGCGCGATGTCGCGGATGGCGCGGTTGAGGGTCTCGTCGTCGACCCGGATGCCGAGCCGCTCGGCGAGCTGGAGCTGCAGCCGCTCGAGGATGAGGCGCTCGAGCACCTGGCGGCGCAGCACCGGCTCCGGAGGCAGGCGCGTCGCCCGCACGCGCAGCTGCGCCACCACCGTGCGCAGGCGGTTGCGCAGCTCGCTCTCGAGCACCACGTCGTCGTTGACCACGGCGACGATGCGCTCGATGGGCTCGACGGCCGCGGACGCGGGGCGCGGCGGCAGGACAGCGCACGCGAGCAGCGCGAGGGCGGCGGCCAGCGGACGCGCCGGCCCGCGCAGGATGTGGACGTGGAAGCGGGGCATCACCTTGCTGCGAAACGGGATGGCGGCCGGGGCGCTCAAAGGCCCCCGCGCCGGTAGCCAAGGATACCACGCTCGAGCAGGCGGTCCACGCGCTCGCCCACGCTGCCCAGGCCCTTGAGCTCGAGCTGCAGCAGCAGCGCGCGGTTGGCCTCGGCGCCGGCGGCGGCGACGTACTCGCGCCATACGACGCGCGCGGCCCAGCAGCAGCTCGCGTGCTCCAGGCCCGCGAAGCGCTCGAGGTCGGCCCCCTCGCGCAGCGAGCGGCTCCAGCGGCCGACCACGTGCCAGGCGGTGGCGAGGCGCCAGCGACCGGCGAGGTCCGCCTGCTCGAGGGTGCCGCGGCGGAACCGGTAGCCGAGGTTGAGGATGCGATGCGCATCGGCCCGGTAGCGCAGGTCGACCCCGGCGCGCTCCACCTCTCCCGGGTCCGGGTCCCACTGCAGGGTCGCCGAGAGGCGCAGCGGCCGCCACGGCAATGCCGAGACCTGCAGCACCAGGTTCGACCCGCGCCGGCCATCGACGGCGCCGCCGGGCAGCACCACGCGCCGGTCGCGGAAGTAGCGGATCTGGCCGATGCCCACCGACAGCCGCTCGGTGCCCGTGGCGGTCTCGAGCAGGCGGGTGGTGACGGCGAGCGTGAGCTGGTTGGCGTCGCCGACGCGGTCGGGCCCCGAGAAGCGGTCCTCGCGGAAGAGCTGCGCCCAGGAGAAGTCGAGCAGCCCCGTGTCGAAGACCGGCAGGTCGTCCTGGCTCTCGTAGGGCACGTAGAGGTAGTAGAGCCGCGGCTCGATGGTGTGCAGGAGGCGTCCGCCGGCGAGCCGCTTCTCGAGGAACAGGCCGGCGTCGAGGCTCGCCGTGGGCAGCGTGCGGCTGGGCGAGCCGGGCATGCCCGCGCCGGGG
>WFOW01000429.1 GCA_015487895.1 Gammaproteobacteria bacterium
AAAAGGCCGCGAGCCCAAGGCGGGGGTGCCTGGCGGACTGCTGTAGACCGTGCCCTGCAACCTGAAAGCTGGCTCTGTGGGAGCGGCATCTTGCCGCGACCGGGGGCTGGACCGAGGAATCGCGGCTGGAAGCCGCGCCCACATTCGTGGGAGTGCACGGGAGACGGGTGACGGTGTACAGGCCACTGTAAACCGTAACCTGCAAGCCGTAACCCGTCTGTGGGAGAGGCTTCCAGCCCCGACCGGGGAGCGCGAGGATCGAAAGGCCGCGCCCGGAGGGCGCTCCACCTCCTCGCCTCCCGACCCCCGCCTCCCGTCTCTGCCGCCGCAGGCGGCCGCGGCACCCGCATCCGTGGAGTGCACGGGAGACGGGTCGCGGGAGGCGGGGAAGAGTTCCCGACCGCGGACAGGCCCGCAAGCCGTGAGCTGAGAACCGAGAACTGAGAACCGAATGCTGGACCGCATCCTCGAGCGCAAGGTGCAGGAGATCGTCGAGCGCGCCGGGCGCGTCGGCATCCGCGAGATGAGCCGGCGCGCCGAGGCGGCCCCGCCGCCGCGCGACTTCCTCGGGGCCCTGCGCGCGCGCATCGGGCGCGGCGAGCCCGCCGTCATCGCCGAGATCAAGAAGGCATCGCCGTCGAAGGGCGTGCTGCGCGAGGAGCTCGACCCCGCCGCGGTGGCGGCGAGCTACGAGCGCGGCGGCGCGGCGGCGCTCTCGGTGCTCACCGACCGCGACTTCTTCCAGGGCTCGGAGCGCAACCTGGAGCTCGCGCGCGCGGCCTGCTCCCTGCCCGTGCTGCGCAAGGACTTCATCATCGACCCCTACCAGGTCTACGAGGCGCGCGCCATCGGCGCCGACTGCATCCTGCTGATCGTGGCCGCCCTCGGGGATGCCATGCTGCGCGAGCTCGCCGGCCTCGCCGGCCACCTCGGCATGGACGCGCTCGTGGAGGTGCACGACGCCGAGGAGCTCGAGCGCGCGCTGGCCCTCGAGGTGCCGCTCATCGGCATCAACAACCGCGACCTGCGCACCTTCCGCACCGACATCGCCACGACGCTCGAGCTGGCGCCACGCGTCCCCGACGACCGCCTCGTGGTGACCGAGAGCGGCATCCACACCCGCGAGGACGTGGCGCGCCTGCGCGAGGCCGGCATCCACGCCTTCCTGGTGGGCGAGGCCTTCATGCGCGCCGACGACCCCGGCGCGCGGCTGGCGGAGCTGTTCGGCACCGGTGCCGCCTAGGCGGCCGGCCCTCGCCGACGGCGCCCCTCAGCGGGCGTTGAACACGACGATGGTCTTGCCCTTGACCGAGATGAGGCCCTGCTCCTCGAGGTTCTTGAGCACGCGGCCCACCATCTCGCGCGAGCAGCCGACGATGCGGCCGATCTCCTGGCGGGTGATGCGGATCTGCATGCCCTGCGGGTGGCTGAGGGCGTCCGGCTCCTTGCACAGGTCGAGCAGGGTGCGCGCCACGCGGCCCGTGACGTCGAGGAAGGCGAGGTCGCCCACCTTGCGCGAGGTCTTGCGCAGGCGCGTGGCCATCTGCGAGGCGAGCGCGAACAGGATCTCGGGGTCGTCCTTGGCGAGCTGGCGGAAGCGCGGGTAGCTGATCTCGGCCAGCTCGCACTGCGTGCGCGTGCGCACCCAGGCGCTGCGCGCCGGCTGCTCCTCGCCGAACAGGCCCATCTCGCCGAAGAAGTCGCCGGCATTGAGGTAGGCGAGCACGATCTCGTGGCCCTCCTCGTCCTCGATCAGCACGCTCACCGAGCCCTGCACGATGTAGTAGAGGACGTCGGGCTTGTCGCCGGCGTAGATGATGACGCTCTTGGCGGGGTAGCGGCGCCGGTGGCAGTGGGCGAGGAAGCGGTCGATCGTGGGGTTGCCCGTCGACCGGGGCTGGCTGGTCGCCATGTGCTCCTGCTCCTTCGGTGTCCCCGCCCTCTAATACCGCCGATGGGCGGGCAAAGCAAGTGCAGCGGCCACGGACCGTCGCCCCGGCGGGCTGCATGCCGGGGGCCGGCTGCGCTAGAGTGGGCCGGCGACCGGGCAGCAGGGGAGGGCACGAGCATGAGCACACGCGCGCGCGTGCGCTGGGTGGAGGGGGCCGCCTTCATGGGCGAGAGCGGCAGCGGCCATGCCGTCGTGATGGACGGGCCGCCCGAGGCCGGCGGGCGCAACCTCGGCCCGCGTCCGATGGAGATGCTGCTCCTCGGCATGGGCGGCTGCACCGCCTTCGACGTGGTCACCATCCTGCGCAAGTCCCGGCAGGAGGTGCACGGCTGCGAGGTGCTGCTCGAGGCCGAGCGCGCCGAGCAGCCGCCCAAGGTGTTCACCACGATCCGCGTGCGCTACGTCGTCACGGGCCGCGGCCTCTCCGAGGAGCGCGTGCGCCGCGCCGTCGAGCTCTCGGCGGAGAAGTACTGCTCGGCTTCGATCATGCTCGGCCGCACCGCCCGCATCGAGCACGAGATCGAGGTGCGCGAAGCGCCGTGAGCACGGGGCCGGAGCGAAGCGGAGGCCAGTTGCGGCGAATCGGCGCGAGCCCGCAGGAGTCGGCGCCGGGTTGAGCACGGCATCGAGCCCTCTGCGGTGGCGTGCACCCGCGGCAGGGCGGGCGGCGCCGTGAGCACGGGGCCGGAGCGAAGCGGAGGCCAGTTGCGGC
>WFOW01000430.1 GCA_015487895.1 Gammaproteobacteria bacterium
CACCAGGAGCACCCCTTCTGCACCCGCTTCGGCCGCCACCCGGGCCGCCGCGAGCGCCATGGCGAGCGCCAGGAGCTTCTGCTGGCCCCGGGAGAGCATCCGGCGTGCCGGGCGGCCCTCCACGGTGAGGCGCAGGTCCATGGCATGGGGCCCGGTGCGGCAGAATCCCAGCGCTCGTTCCGCGGCGGCCGACGCCGCGAGCGCCTCGCCCAGGCCGAGCCCGCGGCCCCAGCCGCGGTGGTAGCCGACGCGCACGGCCGGCAGCGGCCCCAGCGCCTCCAGCGCCCCCGCCAGCGCGCGCTCCCAGCGGCGGAGCCACCCCGCGCGCAGCGCCTCCAGCGCCTCGCCGGCCTCCGCCAGCGTACGGGCCCACGGCCGCAGCTCCGCCTCGCGTGCGCCCCGCCGCAGGAGGGCATTGTACTGGCGCAGCGCACGCCGGTAGCGGCGCCAGAGATCCAGATAGCCCGGTTCCACGTGGAACACGCCCCAGTCCACGAGCTGGCGGCGCTCGCCGGGCCCGCCCTCCACCAGCGCCACGGTCCCCGCGTGCACGGCCCACACGCGCAGGTGTCCGGCCAGCCCCGCGGCGCTGCGCCCACGCCACGTGCCGATCCGCACCTCCGTGGCGCCACCACGCCGCCCCAAGGCCATCCAATGCCGTCCCCCTTCGCCCTCCACGTGGCCACGGACCACAAAGCCCGCTTCGCCCCGACGCACGGCCTCGTCGAGGGAGGGCGTGCGGAACGAGCGCCCGCGCGCCAGCACGTGCACGGCCTCCAGCACGCTGGTCTTGCCGCTCGCGTTCGGCCCCACGATCAGGTTCAGGCCCGGAGCGAGCGCGAGCCGCACCTCCCGCAGGACGCGGAAGGCATGGATCTCCAGCTCCAGGAGACGCATCGGCTACGGGCGCGGCCCGGGCAGGGCCGGCCCGCCCTCACAGGCGCATGGGCATGACGACGTAACGGCAGCCCTCCGCGCCGGGCGCCGTGATGAGGCAGCTGCTGTTCGCGTCCGTGAAGCTCGCCTCGACCGACTCGCCGGGCAGCGCCGAAAGCACATCCAGCAGATAGCCGACGTTGAACCCGATGGTCAGGGGACCGCCCTGGTAGCGGACCTCGAGCTCCTCCTCGGCCTCCTCCTGCTCCGGGTTGTGGGCCTGGATGCGCAGGATCCCGTCCTCCATCTGCAGCAGCACCCCCCGGTACTTCTCGTTCGAGAGGATCGAGGCGCGCCCGAGGGCCTCGCGCAGGGCCTCGCGGTCCGCCGTCAGGTGACGCTCGCCCCCAGCCGGGATGACGCTCCGGTAGTCCGGATAGCGCCCGTCGATGAGCTTGGCCGTGAAGCGCACCCCAGGCACGAGCACCCGCAGGTGGTTGATCCCAAGCTCCAGGGTGGCCGGCTCTTCCCCATCGCCCAGAATGCGCAGCAGCTCCGACACCGCCTTGCGCGGGACGATGACCTGCTGGGTCCCGGGCGAGGACACATCGACGGCACGCTCGCAGCAGGCCAGACGATGGCCGTCGGTGGCGACCGCCGCAATGCGCCCTTCCGAGACCTCCAGCAGCAGCCCGTTCAGGTAGTAGCGCACGTCCTGGTGCGCCATCGAGAAGTGCGTGCGCTCGATGAGCTCGCGCAGCAGGGCCTGCGGGACCTCCAGCGTCTGGGCCGCCTCCAGGCGCTCCATCGTCGGAAAGGTATCCGGGGAGAGGGCGGCGAGCACGAAGCGGCTGCGGCCGGAGCGCACCGTCACGCGCTCGCCCTCGGCGGCAAGCGTGACCTCGCTTCCTTCCGGCAGGGCGCGGCAGATATCGAGGAGCTTGCGCGCCGGCACCGTGGTGCGGCCCGGCTCCTGCACCGGCAGCTCGGCCTCGGCGGAGATCTCCACCTCCAGGTCCGTCGCCGTGGCCGTCAGGCGGCCGTCCTCGGCCACCAGCAGCACATGACCGAGGATCGCCATCGTCTGGCGCCGCTCCACCACACCACCGACGAGCTGCAACGGTCGCAGCAGGGTCTCGCGTTCGACCGAGATCTTCATGGGCCTCCCCGTGCCGCCCGGACACGGGCGGCTCTCTGGTTGAAATCCTGAGATCTACAGCCTGTGGTCATCAGGCCTGTGGAGCGCTGCAAAGCCCGAAAAAATCTAATTTTTTCAGTATCTTGAAGAAGATTCCCCTGTGGATGGGGCTGTGCCCACCGGTGAACGTCCTGTGGATGGGCCACACCGTCGCCTTCATCCACAGCCTTTCCCCAGCATTGTCGCTCATGTGCTCAGGATCCGCATCAGGTTGCTGAAGTCCTCGGCGATGCGGGGATCCGTCTCGCGCAGCTCGCGCACCTTGCGACAGGCGTGCAGCACCGTCGTGTGGTCGCGCCCGCCGAAGGCCTGGCCGATCTCCGGCAGGCTGTGGCTGGTGAGCTCCTTGGCGAGCGCCATCGCCACCTGGCGCGGGCGCGTGATGGAGCGGCTGCGGCGGGCCGAGGTCAGGTCCGAGACGCGGATCTTGTAGTACTCGGCCACCGTCCGCTGGATGTTGTCGATGGTGACGAGCTTGTCCTGAAGCGCCAGCAGGTCGCGCAGCGCCTCCTTGGCGAAGTCCAGCGTGATCGGCCGTCCGGTGAAGTGGGCGTTGGCGATCACGCGCTTGAGGGCGCCCTCGAGGTCGCGGATGTTGGAGCGGATGCGCTTGGCGATGAAGAAGGCGACCTCGTGGGGGAGCTCCACGCCCGCCTGCTGGGCCTTGTTCATGAGGATCGCCACCCGGGTCTCGAGCTCCGGGGGCTCGATGGCCACCGTCAGGCCCCAGCCGAAGCGCGACTTGAGCCGGTCCTCGAGACCGCCGACCTCCTTGGGGTAGCGGTCGCAAGTGAGGATCACCTGCTGCTGGCTCTCGAGCAGGGCGTTGAAGGTGTGGAAGAACTCCTCCTGCGAGCGCTCCTTCCCCGCGAAGAACTGGATGTCGTCGATGAGCAAGGCATCGACCGAGCGGTAGAAGCGCTTGAAGCGGTTGATCGCCTCGCTGCCGCCTTGGATGGCCTTCACCATGTCCTCGACGAAGCGTTCCGAGTGCAGGTAGATCACCCGTGCCTCCGGGTCGAGGCGGCGCATGAGGTTCCCGACTGCGTGCATCAGGTGCGTCTTGCCGAGACCCGTGCCCCCGTAGATGAACAGCGGGTTGTAGGCGCGGCCTGGGTTCTCGGCCACCTGGATGCTCGCCGCGCGGGCGAGCTGGTTGGACTTGCCCTCGACGAAGGTCTCGAAGGTGTAGTCCGGATTGAGGGCGCTGCCCCACAGGGGCTGCTCGCCGCGTGCGGCCCGCCCGTTCCCCTCGGGGCGGGCCGCGCTGCTCCCTACCTCCAGGCGAAGGCGCAGGTTTCCCCGGCCCTCCTGGTCGACGATCTCCGCGATGCGCTCCAGGAAGTGGTCGCGGACCCAGTCGAGCACGAAGCGGTTGGGCGCGAGCAGCCGGAGGGTGTCTCCGGTCTCCACCGCCTGCAGCGGCCGGATCCAGGTGTTGAGCTGCTGCTCCGTGAGCTCCCCCTCGAGGCGCGAGATGCAGTGCTTCCAGACGGGGCTGTTCACCGCCGGGTGGTCCTCCCATCGTGGGCCGGCCAGCCGCCGGCCGTCTCGTTCTTCTGGTAGCCGTGGCCGGGCTGGAGAATAGCCACCGGGCCCGGCGCGTTGCACGCCGCGCCCGCTTGGGACAGGGAATGGCGCGAGTCTACTGCGCGCCCCGGACCGTTTCCATCCCCGCTGTGCGGGGAGGCTGTCAAGAGCGGACACGACGTGCACGGGGCGCGCAAGCCCCCGTCACCGCACGCGGTTGACACCGCCGCGAGGGCGCCGCTAACCTTCGCCGTTCCGCGCGGCCGGGCCGAAGTCTCGCCGCAGCGCTGCCGGAGAGTCGCAAGCGATGAAGCGAACCTTTCAGCCCAGCAACATCCGCCGCAAGCGCACCCATGGCTTCCGCGCGCGCATGCGCACCAAGGCGGGACGGCGGGTGCTGAAGGCGCGCCGCGCCAAGGGGCGCAAGCGTCTCACGCCCTGACGCCATGGCACGTGCCCCGGGGTCCCGAGCGCTTCCCCCGGCGTGCCCGCCTCCTGACTCAGGAGGAGTTCCGGCGGGTCTTCCGCACGGGACGCCGCCTGCCCGCCGGCCCGCTCGTGGTGATCGTGGCTGAGAACGGCCTCGACCACCCCAGGCTGGGGCTTGCGGTCTCCCGCCGCCACGCCCGGCGCGCCACCGCCCGCAACCGCCTGCGCCGCATCGTACGCGAGAGCTTCCGCCGCGCGCAGCGGCGCCTGCCGCCGGTCGACGTCGTCGTGAGCGCGCGCCCCGGCGCCGCCGGGGCCCCGAACCGCGCGCTGTTCGCCGCCCTCGAGCGCTGCTGGGAGCGGCTCGCGCGCGAGCGCGCGCGCCCCGCAGGGGAAGGCTGAGCACGATGCGCACGTTCCTGCTCGCCCTGATCCGCGCCTACCGCTACCTGCTGAGCCCCTGGCTCGGCGGGCACTGCCGCTTCCACCCGACCTGCTCGGCCTACGCGCTGGAGGCGATCGAGCGCCACGGGGCGCTGCGCGGCGGCTGGCTCGCGCTGCGGCGCGTCGCCCGTTGCCATCCCTGGCACCCGGGAGGGCTCGACCCCGTCCCGGAGCCCGGAGGGCGCCGTCATGGATAGCGTGCGCCTGCTGCTCTGGGGCGCCCTGGGGCTTGTGCTGATCCTCGCCTGGGAGGCCTGGCAGCGCGACTACGGCCCTCGCCCGCAGGCCCCCGGAACGCAGCCGACCCCGCAGATGGAGGCAGGGGGCGGCCAGGAGCCCGCCGGCAGGCCTGCCGACGTCCCGGAGGGGACGGATGCCCCCGAGACACCGCCCGCCTCCTCGGCGGCGGCGGGCGCCGCGGCTGGCGGCCTGCCGTCGGCCGGCCGGGTGCGGGTGGAGACCGACGTCGTGCGTGCCGAGCTCGACCTGCGCGGCGGCGACCTCAGGCGGCTCGACCTGCTGCGCTATCCGGTGGCCGTCGACCGGCCCGACGAGCCCTTCCGGCTCCTGGACGACGATTCCGGCCCGCGCCTCTACGTCGCCCAGAGCGGGCTCCTCGGCCCCGAGGGCCGCGCCCCGACCCACCACGCGCGCCTGCGCGCCGGGGCGGACCGCTACCGCCTCGCCGGCGGCGCCAAGGAGCTGGTCGTGCCCCTCGTCTGGGAGGGGCCGGACGGCTTGCGCGTGGAGAAGCGCTACGTCTTCCGGCGCGGCGACTACCTGGTGCGCGTCGAGCAGCGGGTGATCAACGGGGGCAGCGAGCCGTGGCGCGGGCGCGCCTACTTCCAGCTCCAGCGCGGCGCCGCCGCCGACCCGTCGACCTCGCGCTTCCTCTACACCTATCTCGGCGCGGCCTACTACAGCCCCGAGGAGCGCTACGAGAAGCTCCCCTTCGACGAGCTCGCCGAGCGCCCCCTCGCGCGCGACGTGCGCGGCGGCTGGGTCGCCATGGTCCAGCACTACTTCCTCGGGGCATGGATCCCGCCCGAGGCCCAGACCGTGCGGCTCTACTCGCGCGCCCTCGACGGGCCGCGCTACGTCGTCGGACTGGTCACCCCGCCCCAGGAGGCCCCGCCCGGCGGCGAGACCGTCTTCGCCGCAGAGCTCTGGGCCGGGCCGAAGCTCCAGGACCGGCTCTCGGAGGTGGCCGAGGGGCTGGAGCTCACGGTCGACTACGGCATCCTCACGGTCCTCGCGAAGCCGCTTTTCTGGCTGCTCAAGCTCATCCACGGCGCGGTCGGCAACTGGGGCTGGGCCATCGTGCTGCTCACGCTCCTGATCAAGCTCGCCTTCTACAAGCTCTCGGAGACGAGCTACCGCTCCATGGCCAAGATGAAGAAGCTCGCCCCGCGGCTGCAGGCCCTCAAGGAGCGCTATGGCGACGACAAGCAGCGCCTCAACCAGGCGATGATGGAGCTCTACCGCAAGGAGAAGATCAACCCGCTCGGCGGATGTCTGCCGATCCTGGTGCAGATCCCGGTCTTCATCGCCCTCTACTGGGTGCTGCTCGAGAGCGTCGAGCTGCGCCAGGCGCCCTTCCTGCTCTGGATCCGCGACCTCTCGACGCCCGACCCCTACTACGTGCTCCCGGTGCTCATGGGGCTCACCATGTTCGTCCAGCAGCGCCTCAACCCGATGCCCATGGACCCCGTGCAGGCGAAGGTGATGATGGCGCTGCCGGTGGTGTTCACGATCTTCTTCGCCTTCTTCCCCTCGGGCCTGGTGCTCTACTGGCTCGCCAACAACGTGCTCTCGATCGCCCAGCAGTGGGTGATCAACCGCCGCCTCGGCGCCACCTGAGCCTTGCGCTGCGCACCCGGCCATGACCGCTGCCGCCGGGACCGGGACCATCGCCGCCATCGCCACCCCGCCGGGCACCGGCGGCATCGGCATCGTGCGCGTCTCGGGGCCGGGGGTGCCCGGCATCGCCCGCGGCGTCCTCGGCGGCCTGCCGCCGCCGCGGCGCGCCGTCCTGCGCGCCTTCCGCGACGCCGGCGGCGAGACCCTCGACCGCGGCATCGCCCTCTATTTCCCGGCGCCGGCGAGCTACACCGGGGAGGACGTGCTCGAGCTGCAGGGGCACGGGGGCCCCGCCGTGCTGGACCTGGTGCTCGCCCGCGTGCTCGCCCTCGGCGCGCGGCCGGCACGGCCGGGCGAGTTCACGGAGCGCGCCTTCCTCAACGGCCGCCTCGACCTCGCCCAGGCCGAGGCCGTGGCCGACCTGATCGAGGCGGCGAGCGCCGAGGCCGCGCGTGCGGCCGCCCGCAGCCTCGAGGGGGCGCTCTCGCGCCGGGCGCGGGCGCTGTCGGAGCGCCTCGCCGCGCTGCGCGTCGAGGTCGAGGCCGGCCTCGACTTCCCGGACGAGGACCTGGAGGCCGCCGGCCTCGACGCCGTGGGGGAAGGCATCGGCTCCGCCCTGCGCGAGCTCGGGGCGCTCCTCGCCGGCGCCGCCGCGGGCCGTGCCCTGCGCGAGGGGCTCACGGTGGTGATCGCGGGCCGGCCCAACGTCGGCAAGTCGAGCCTGCTCAACGCGCTCGCCGGCTGCGAGGCGGCCATCGTCACCGACGCACCCGGCACCACGCGCGACCTCGTGCGCGAGCGCATCGTGGTCCGCGGGATGCCGGTGCACGTGGTCGACACCGCGGGGCTGCGCGAGGCGCGCGACGCCGTCGAGCGCGAGGGCGTGCGGCGCGCGCGCGAGCAGGCCGCGCGCGCCGACCGCGTGCTGCTCGTGCTCGACGACGCGGCGGGCTGGACCGGGGCCGACCGGGCCGCGCGCGCGGCGCTTCCCGAGGGGGTTCCGGTCACGATCGTGCGCAACAAGATCGACCTCACGGGCCGCCCGCCGGGCCCGGCCGGCGAGGAGGCGGGCATGCCCGTGCTCGCGCTCTCGGCGCGCACCGGGGCGGGGCTGGAGGCCCTGCGCGAGCACCTCGCCCGCCTCGCGGGCCTCGGTGCCGGGACCGAGGGCGTGTGGATGGCGCGCCGCCGCCACCTCGAGGCCCTGGAGCGCGCCCGCGAGGCGCTCGAGACCGCCCGCGCCGAGGCCGGAGCCGGCCGTCCGGAGCTGGTGGCCGAGGGGCTGCGGCTCGCCCACCGCGCCCTCGGCGAGCTCACGGGCGAGTTCACGACCGAGGACCTGCTCGGGCGCATCTTCTCGACCTTCTGCATAGGAAAATAGTGTGCGGTGGACAGTGGACGGTGGACGGTGAGGATGGCCGCGGGGACCGGGCCGGGCGGGCGGCGGCTGGCCACGCGTCGTGAACCGGCGGGCGGGGATTGGTTGAGTCCATGCGGCGCTACGAAGTGATCGTGGTCGGGGGCGGGCACGCGGGCACCGAGGCGGCGCTCGCGGCCGCGCGCATGGGCGCGCGCACGCTGCTCCTGACCCAGAGCATCGAGACCCTGG
Organism: Gammaproteobacteria bacterium; assembly: GCA_015487895.1. GTDB lineage: Bacteria > Pseudomonadota > Gammaproteobacteria > S144-34 > S144-34 > S144-34. The sequence goes on from WFOW01000430.1 coordinate 7,947, forward strand.
GCCAGATGAGCTGCAACCCCGCCATCGGCGGCGTGGGCAAGGGCCACCTCGTGCGCGAGATCGACGCCCTCGGCGGGCTCATGGCGCGCGCCGCCGACCGCGCCGGCATCCAGTTCCGGATCCTCAACGCCCGCAAGGGCCCGGCGGTGCGCGCCACGCGCGCCCAGTGCGACCGCGCGCTCTACCGCCGCGCGGTGCGCGCGGCGCTCGAGCGCCAGCCGGGCCTCGAGCTCTTCCAGGACACGGTGGAGGACCTCATCGTGCGCGGCGGGCGCGTCACGGGCGTGGTCACGGGGCTCGGCCTGCGGCTCGCGGCGCGCGCCGTGGTCCTCGCCACCGGGACCTTCCTCGGCGGCGTGATCCACGTCGGCCTCGAGCGC
>WFOW01000431.1 GCA_015487895.1 Gammaproteobacteria bacterium
ACCACGAGCCGCTCGAGGCGCAGGTGACGGACACGCAGCGCTACCCGCTCAATGCCGTCACCCAGCGCCCCATGGCCATGTACCACTCCTGGGACTCGCAGAACGCCTGGCTGCGCCAGATCCACACCTACAACTACCTCTACATGAGCCCGCAGCTCGGCGAGCGCCTGGGCGTGGAGGACGGCGGCTGGGTGTGGGTGGAGTCCCCGTGGGGGAAGGTGCGCTGCCGCTGCCGCTTCTCCGAGGCCGTGGAGCCCAACACGGTCTGGACCTGGAACGCCATCGGCAAGCAGCCCGGGGCCTGGAACCTCGCCCCGGACGCCAACGAGGGCCGCGACGGCTTCCTCCTCAACCACCTCATCACGGAAGAGCTCCCGGGCGGCGCCGAGGGCGGACGCATCTCCAACTCCGACCCCATCACCGGCCAGGCCGGCTGGTACGACGTGCGGGTGCGGATCTACCCGGCGCGCGCCGACGAGCCGGGCCGCACCTGGCCCGAGTTCCAGCCCGCGCGCCCCGTGCCGGGCGAGCCCGAGCGCCCGCGGCGCTGGCTGGCGTTCTCCGCGCGCGGCAAGGCCCGCGCCTGAAGCGACCGGAGCGAACCATGACCCAGCTCGCCCTCGTCATCGACCTCAACGTCTGCGTCGGCTGCCACGCCTGCGTCACGAGCTGCAAGGAGTGGAACACCTCCGGCTGGGCCGGGCCCATGGCCGACCAGAATCCCTACGAGCGCGATCCCACCGGCACCTTCTTCAACCGCGTGCAGACCTTCGAGGTGGGCGCCTTCCCCTTCACCGAGACGGTGCACTTCCCCAAGAGCTGCCTGCACTGCGAGGAGCCGCCCTGCGTGCCGGTCTGCCCCACGGGCGCGAGCTACAAGCGCGCCGAGGACGGCATCGTGCTGGTGGACTACGACAAGTGCATCGGCTGCAAGTACTGCTCCTGGGCCTGCCCCTACGGCGTGCGCGAGCTGGACGAGCACCAGAAGGTGATGAAGAAGTGCACGCTGTGCGTGGACCGCATCTACGACGAGAGCCTGCCGGAGGCCGAGCGCAAGCCCGCCTGCGTGCTGGCCTGCCCCACCAACGCGCGCCTGTTCGGCGACGTGCACGACCCCGAGTCCGAGGTCTCGGTGGCGATCCGCGAGCGCGGCGGCTACGCCCTCATGCCCGAGTGGGGCACCAAGCCCGCCAACCACTACCTGCCGCGGCGCAAGACGCGCATCGAGGTCACGGAGGAGGAGCTGGTGCGGGCGGACAACCCGCTCAAGAAGGAGCGCAAGCTCCCCAAGCCGGCCCTCGACGAGCCCTCGCTCGACGACGTCACGAGCTGGTGAGGGAAGTGCACGGTGGACGGTTCACGGTGGACGGTGAACGCCGGCTCCGGGACGACAGGGTCCCCCCCCCGCGTCCCGAGCCGGCTCGGCCTCGGCCGCGCACCGCGTGGGCGGAGCGCCGTCCGCGCGCGCAAGCCATTCCGCCTGGAGCTAGAGCGTCATGCATCCTGCGTTCTCGGTGATCTTCCTGACGACCCTGATCGGCGCGGGCCAGGGCCTGTTCCTGGCCCTCTACACGGTGGAGCTCTACGCGGCGCTGGAGCTGCTGCCGGCACCGCCGGCGGGCTTCTACACCTGGGGAAGCCTCGCGGCGCTGGCGCTGCTCGGCCTCGGGCTCTTCGCCTCCTTCTTCCACCTGGGGCACCCGGAGCGGGCCTGGCGCGCGGCGGCGCGCTGGCGCACCTCGTGGCTCTCGCGCGAGGTGATCGTGCTGCCGGCGCTGATGGCGACCGTGGCCGCCTACGGCCTCGCCCACCTGCTGGGCCTGGACTGGCGCATCTTCGGCGACGCGCTGCCGCTTCCGGGCCACGTCACCCTGCTCCTCGGCGGCACCGGCACCGTGCTCGCCTTCGCGCTCTACCTGTGCACGGGCATGATCTACGCCTGCATCCGCTTCCTGCAGGAGTGGCACACGCCGCTCACCGTGATCAACTACACCCTGCTCGGCGGCGCCTCCGGCTTCACGGCGGCGACCGCGCTCGCCGCCGTGCTCTCGCCCGCGCACACCGCCTTCCTCGGGCGCTGGGCCATCGTCATCACCCTGCTCGGCATGGCCACGCGCGTGGCGAGCCTGGTGCGCAACGCGCGCCTCAGGCCCAAGTCCACCCTCGAGAGCGCCATCGGCGTGCGCCACACCCGCATCGTGCAGCGCTCCATGGGCTTCATGGCGGGGAGCTTCAACACGCGCGAGTTCTTCCACGGCGCCCCCGCCGTGGTCTACGAGGCGGTGCGCTGGGCCTTCCTGGTGCTCGCCTTCCCGCTGCCGGCGCTGCTGCTCGCCGTCGGGCTGGAGGGCGGCGGGACGCCCGCCTTCGCCGCGGCCTTCGCCGTGCAGTACCTGGGGCTCCTCGCCGAGCGCTGGTTCTTCTTCGCCCAGGCGAACCACCCCCAGAACCTGTACTACCAGACCGTGGGCTGAGGCCGCCTGCGCCGGCACGGCCGCCCTTCAGCCGCCGGCGGGGGTGATGCTGAAGGCCTCGACGCCGGGCTCGGCGCGCAGGGCTCCGGCCAGCCGCCCGAAGGCGCGCGGGTCGCGCGTGCGCACCGTCATGCGGAACTCGCAGCTCCCGTCGGGGTGGCGCTGGTAGCTCATGGCGCCGGCGCGCACGCCCTGCGCCCGGCACAGCTCCCGCAGGCGCGCCTCGTCCGGACACTCCCCGCACGGGCAGCGCAGCTCCAGCCAGGCGTAGCGCAGCGAAGGCACCGCGTCCTCGATCCAGCGGAAGACCGCCAGCACGCCGAGCGTCAGCGCCGTGGCCAACGCCCCCGCCAGGTAGAGCCCCATGCCGAGGATGATCCCGATGGAGGCCGTCATCCAGATGGAGGCCGCCGTCGTCAGGCCGCGCACAGCCAGGCGCTCCTTGAGGATGACCCCGGCGCCGAGGAAGCCGATGCCGGTCATGATGCCCTGCGCCATGCGCGTGGGGTCGACGCGCACGGTCTCGAGCGGCGCGCCCGCGAGGAGGTCCCACTGGAAGACGGTGAGCAGCATCAGCAGGGCCGAGGCCGCGCATACCAGCGTGTGGGTGCGAAAACCCGCCGGCCGCCCGTGCAGGGTGCGCTCGATGCCGATCAGCGCCCCTGCGAGGGCCGCGAGCAGGAGGCGCAGAAGCACGATGGCGGGCTCGCCGTGCATACGCGCTCAGACC
>WFOW01000432.1 GCA_015487895.1 Gammaproteobacteria bacterium
CAGCCGTGGATGCCGAGGCGGCGCTGCAGCAGGCAGGCGGTGCTCGGGAAGACCTGGTCGGGCGTGGTGGTGGCGAGGACGATGAGGTCGATGTCTCCCGGCCCGACGCCGGCCGCCTCCATCGCGCGCCGCGCCGCCCGCTCGGCGAGCATGCTCGTGGTCTCGCCGGGCGCGGCGATGCGGCGCTCGCGGATGCCCGTGCGCTCGCGGATCCACTGGTCGGAGGTCTCGACCATGCGCTCGAGGTCGTGGTTGGTGAGCACGCGCTCGGGCAGGTGCCCGCCGGTGCCGGTGATGCGCGCGTAGCTCACACCGCCTGCCTCTCGGCCAGCAGCGACTCGATGCGCGCGCTGATGCGCTCCGGCACGGCCTTCTCCACCTCGACGCGGGCGATGCGGATGGCGTTGGCGAAGGCCAGGGCGTCGGCGGCGCCGTGGCTCTTGATCACGGTCCCGTTGAGGCCCAGGAAGCTCGCGCCGTTGTAGCGGCGCGGATCGATGCGGCGCGCGAGCGCCTTCAGCACCGGCGCCGCGCAGGCGCCCGCGAGGCGCGTGAGCGGGTTGCGGGCGAAGGCCTCGCGCAGGAAGCGCGAGATGAGCTTGGCCGTGCCCTCGCTCGCCTTGAGCGCGACGTTGCCCGTGAAGCCGTCGCACACGACCACGTCGGCATCGCCGAGGAAGATGTCGTCGGCCTCGACGAAGCCGACGTAGTTGAGCGTGCTCGCCTCCAGCAGCCGCGCCGCCTCCTTGATGGAGTCGTTGCCCTTGATCTCCTCCTCGCCGATGTTGAGCAGCGCCACGCGCGGGCGCGCGACGCCGTCCACCGCCTCGGCCAGCACCGCGCCCATGACCGCGAACTGGAAGAGCTGGTCGGAGGTGCAGTCCACGTTGGCGCCGAGGTCGAGCATGTGCGTGTGCCCGCGCGCCGCCGGAATGGCGCTGATGATGGCCGGCCGGTCGATGCCCGGCAGCGTCTTCAGCACGAAGCGCGCGATGGCCATCAGCGCCCCGGTGTTGCCGGCCGAGACGGCGGCGTCGGCCTCGCCCGCCTTGACCATGTCGATGGCGCGCCGCATGGACGAGTCCTTCTTGGTGCGCAGCGCCCGCGAGGGAAGCTCGTCCATGGCCACCTGCTGCGAGGCGTGGCGCAGCTCCAGGCGCGCGGCGTCCGGCACGCGGTGGCGCGCGAGCAGCCCGCGCAGCACGCCCTCGTCGCCCACCAGCACCAGACGCATGCCGCCGTCGTCGGCGAGCGCGCGCACGGCCGCCGCGACCACGACCTCGGGGCCGTGGTCGCCGCCCATGGCATCGAGGGCTATGGTGACGGGCCGGCTCACGAGGCCCCTCCGGCCCCCGCCGCCCGCGGATCACTCATCCGCGGTGTCGAGAACCTTGCGCCCGCGGTAGTAGCCGTCCGGCGTGACGTGGTGGCGCCGGTGCGTCTCCCCCGTCGTGGGGTCGATGGACAGCGTCGGCCTGCGCAGCGCATCGTGCGCACGGCGCATGCCGCGCTTGGACGGGGTCTTGCGGTTCTGCTGTACGGCCATTTCTCGATGCTCCTCAGCGCCTGTCCCGCTGCCGCCACAGCGCGCCCAGCGCCTCCAGCGCGCGCGGCGGCCGGGCCGCCCGCGCCAGCGCCGCGAGGCGCTCGCGGCCCGGGCACGGCTCGCCCGCCGCATGCCGCGGCACGATGGGCAGCGCGAGCAGCAGCTCGTCCTCGACCAGCCCCGCCAGCGCCAGCTCCTCCTCGGCGCCGACCACCACCGGCTCGTAGGCCTCGGGCAGCGCGGCGGCGGCCGCCTCGCTGCGGGCGAAGCCCACCCGCAGGGGGGCGTCGATGGCCAGCGTCATCGGCTCCAGGCAGCGCTGGCACACCAGGCGCACGCGCGCGCGCACGCGCCCCGTGGCGTGGGGCACCCCGGCCGCGTCGAGGGCGAAGCCGAGCTCCGCCTCGGCGTCGCCCTCGAGGGCGGACACCGCCTCGGCCAGACGCGGAAGGCTCGCCACCGCGACCGTGCCGCGCAGCGTGCGCCCCTGGCGCGCCAGGGGCGCACGC
>WFOW01000433.1 GCA_015487895.1 Gammaproteobacteria bacterium
CCGTGCGCCACGCCGAGCAGGCGCCCGAGCCGACCGAGCTCCACCGCGACGTCTACGTGCAGCCGGTGGACGTGTACTCCATGCACCTCTTCGACGCCGAGCGCCGCTTCCTCGGCGGCTACGCCATCGTCGGCGAGACCTTCTCCGTCGCCGTCGGCGTCGGCTACTGGCTGGCGATGAACGGCGAGCCCGACGCCGTGCTCTGCTACTTCGGCGACGGCGCCGTCAACCAGGGCACCTTCCACGAGTCGCTCAACATGGCGGCGCTGTGGAAGCTTCCGGTGCTGTTCGTCTGCGAGAACAACCACTACCAGATCGGCACCGAGATCCACCGCCACTCGGCGGTGCCCGAGGTCTGGCGGCGGGCCTGCGCCTACGGGATGGAGTCCCGGCGCGTCGACGGCATGGACGTGCTCGCCGTCTACGAGGCCACCCGCGATGCCCTGCGCCACGTGCGCGCGGGCAACGGGCCCTATCTCCTCGAGTGCGAGACCTACCGCTTCCGCGGCCACTCGATGGCCGACGCCGACGCCTACCGCTCGGCGCTCGAGCTGGCGGAGCTGCGCGCGCGCGACCCGGTCGAGGGGCTCAGGCGCCGGGCGCTGGCGGAGGGCTGGGTCAGCGAGCAGGAGCTCGAGGCCATCGAGACGCGCGCGCGCGAGGCGGTGGAGGCCGCCGTGCGCCACGCCGAGCAGGCGCCCGAGCCGACCGAGCTCCACCGCGACGTCTACGTGCAGCCGGTGGACGTGTACTCCCCCGCGATCCCCGCCCGCCGGGAGGCGCGATGACGGGGAGCCGGCGCAAGCGGGAGGGGGGAAACCTGGGGCTCGTGGCGCCGGCCGAGCCGCGCCCCGAGCTCATGACCTGGGAGGCGCTCAACATCGCCCTCGACCGGGCGATGGCCCGCGACGAATCGGTCTTCGTGATCGGCGAGGACGTGGGCCTCTACGGCGGCAGCTACCGCGTCACCCAGGGCCTCTACGCCAAGTACGGCGAGTGGCGCGTGCGCGACACCCCCATCTCCGAGAACAGCTTCACCGGCCTCGGCGTGTGGGCGGCGCTGGTGGGCGGGCGGCCCGTGGTGGAGATCATGACCGTCAACTTCGCGCTGCTCGCCCTCGACGCCATCGTCAACATGGCGGCCAAGCTGCGCTACATGTCGGGCGGCCAGCTCACCGTGCCGCTCGTCGTGCGCACCCCGGGCGGGGTGGCGCGCCAGCTCGCGGCGCAGCACTCCCAGCGCCTCGAGCACACGCTGCTCAACGTGCCGGGGCTGCGCATCGTGGCGCCGGGCACCCCGCAGGACGCCTACTGGCAGCTCACGCAGGCGATCGAGGCCGACGACCCCGTCGTGGTCCTCGAGCACGAGCTGCTCTACTTCGAGAAGGGGCCCTTCGACCCCGATGCCCCGCCGCCGCCCATGCACGCCGCGGCGGTGCGCCGGCGCGGGCGCGACGTGACGCTGGTCGCCTGGCACCGCATGGTCCGGGTCTGCCTGGAGGCGGCCGAGCGGCTGGCGCGCGAGGGCATCGAGGCCGAGGTCATCGACCTGCGCAGCCTCCGTCCCATCGACCTGCCGCTGCTCCTCGAGTCGGTGCGGCGCACCCACCGCCTGGCGGTGGTCGAGGAGGACTGCCGCTTCGGCGGGGCCGGGGCCGAGATCGCGGCCGCGGTGGGCGAGGCCGCCTTCTACGAGCTCGACGCGCCCGTGGTCCGGGTGGCGGGCGAGGACGTGCCGACCCCTTACAATGGCAGGCTCGAGGCCGCCTCCATCCCGGACGCGGACCGCGTGATCGGGGCCGTGCGCGGCCTGCTGGGCCGCGGCGCGGCCGCGCCCGGGCCATCCGAGCGGACGGGAGCCCAGCCATGAGCCGATACCGACACGTCCTCGCCGCCGTGGACTTCTCCGAGGCCGCCGAGCGGGTGGCGCGCCGGGCGCTGGAGATCGCCCGGCGGAACGAGGCGGAGCTGACCTACCTCCACGTGGTGGAGTACGTCCCGCCGCTGGACCTGGGCTACGAGCCCGTGGTGGCCCCCGACTGGCTGCCGGACGAGGAGGAGCTGCTTGCCGCCGCGCGCGCGCGGCTGGAGGAGCTCGCCGGCCGGCTGGAGGCCCGGGAGGCGCACCTGCGGGTCGAGTGGGGCCATCCCAGGGGCGACGTGGTGCGGCTGGCCGAGGAGGTCGGGGCCGATCTCGTCGTGATCGGCTCCCACGGGCGCCGCGGCATCACGCGGCTGCTGGGCTCCACCGCCGATGCGGTGCTCCACCACGCGCGCTGCGACGTGCTGGCCGTGCGCATCGGCTGATCCGAAGCGGACGGTTGACGGTGCACGGCAGAGGGCAGGTGCCGGGCACCTCCGGGAGCGCTGGCTCGCGCACGGGCGAAGGAGGCGGTCCTGCCCCGTAACGCTGCGGTAACGTCAGCGGCGTAAAAGGGGCGGTGACCGGCGGGTGCTCCGGGCAGGGCGCCCCGTCCGCCGGCCGTGGACCGTACGCTGTAAACTGTTCCCGGTGTCCGGGGAGCGCATCCTGATCGTGGAGGACGACGCCGCGGTGGCGGAGATGCTCGCCTTCGCCCTCGAGCGGGCGGGCATGCGGCCGCGGCGGGCGGCGGACGCGCGCGAGGCCGAGGCGGCGCTCGCCGAGGAGGGCCTGCCGGATCTCGTGCTGATGGACTGGATGCTCCCGGGCGTGAGCGGCGTCGAGCTCGCCCGGCGCTGGAAGCGCGCCGAGGCCACGCGCGAGCTGCCGGTGATCATGGTGACGGCGCGGGGCGAGGAGGAGGACAAGGTGCGCGCCCTCGAGACGGGGGCCGACGACTACGTCACCAAGCCCTTCTCGCCGCGGGAGCTGGTCGCGCGCATCCGCGCCGTGCTGCGCCGCGCCGGTGCGCGAGGCCCCGAGGGCCCGCTCACGGTGGACACCGCCGCCCGCCGCGTGCGCACCCGCGCCGGCGCGGAAGTGCGCCTGGGGCGGCGCGAGTTCGACCTCCTCGCCTTCCTGGTCGCGCGCCCGGAGCGGGTCTACACGCGCGCCCAGCTCCTCGACGCCGTCTGGGGCGCGGCGCCCGTCGAGGAGCGCACGGTGGACGTGCACGTCCGGCGGGTGCGCCGCGCCCTCGAGCCGCACGGCCTCGCCGGCTGCATCCGCACCGTGCGCGGCGTCGGCTACGCCTACGCGCCGCGGGAAGCGGATGGCCGCTGAGCTCTGGCGGCTGGCGGGCGTCCTGTCCGCGGCGCTGCTGCTGGGGCTCCTCCTCGGCCGGCCCCTCCTGCTGCTGTGGCTCGCCACCCTCGGCTACCTCGGGCTGCACCTGTGGAGCCTGGCGCGCGTGCGGCGCTGGCTCGCCGACAGCCGCGGCATCTACCCGCCCGGCGCCTGGGGCGTCTGGGACGAGATCCTGGATCTCGTCTACCGTATCCGCCGCAGCTCGCTCGGGCGCAAGCGCCGCCTGGGACGCCTGCTCGAGCGCTTCCGCGAGGCCGCTGCGGCGATGCCGGACGGCGCCGTCGTCCTCCGCGCCGACGGCGAGATCGAGTGGTTCAGCGACGCCGCCGCGCGCCTGCTCGGGCTGCGCGCCCCCCAGGACGTGGGCCGGCGCATCCTCAACCTCGTCCGGCATCCCGCCTTCGTGCGCTACTTCGAGGGCGGCGACTGGTCGGAGCCGGTCGAGATCCCCTCGCCGGTGCGCGACGGGGCGCGGCTCGCGCTGCAGCTCATCGTCTACGGCGACGACCAGCGCCTGCTGATCGTGCGCGACGTCACGCGGCTCGCCCGCCTCGAGGCCATGCGGCGCGACTTCGTCGCCAACGTCTCGCACGAGCTGCGCACGCCGGTGACCGTGCTGCTCGGCTACCTCGAGGCGCTGGAGGAGGACGCCGAATGCGCACGGCGGTGGGCGCGGCCGCTCTCGCTCATGCGCGAGCAGACCACGCGCATGCACCGCATCGTGGACGACCTCCTCATGCTCGCGCGCCTCGAGACCGAGGAGGCGGCGCAGCGGCCCGGCCCCGGGGAGGAGGTGGACGTGCCCGCGCTGCTCGCGCGCATCGTCGCCGAGGCGCGCGCGCTGAGCGGCCCGCGCCGCCACCGCATCAGCCTCGACGCCGAGCAGGGCCTGGGGCTGCGCGGCAGCGAGGGCGAGCTCGCCAGCGCCTTCACCAACCTGGTCGTCAACGCGGTGCAGTACACGCCGGACGGCGGCGAGATCCGCGTGCGCTGGTGGTCCGACGCCGACGGCGCGCACCTGGCGGTGAGCGACACCGGCATCGGCATCGCCTCCGAGCACATCCCGCGCCTGACCGAGCGCTTCTACCGGGTGGACGTGGCGCGCTCGCGCGCCACCGGCGGCACCGGTCTGGGGCTCGCCATCGTCAAGCACGTGCTGGCGCGCCACGAGGCGCGCCTCCACATCGAGAGCGCGGTCGGGCGCGGCAGCACCTTCCGCTGCGACTTCCCGGCCGCGCGCATCGTGCGGCTCGCCCTGCGGCGCGACGGCCGGGAGGGCGGGAGCGGCTGAGGCTCAGCCCCCGGCGCGCAGGAGCACGCGGTCGAGGGCGCCGGTGGGCAGGACCCGCCGCAGGAAGGCGAGCGCGTAGGTGGGCGGAGTGACGTAGTAGCGCGCCCGCGGCCGGCGCGCCTCGAGGGCGCGCACGATGCGCGCCGCGCAGGCCTCGGCCGTGGCGGTGAAGGGCACCACCGCGCCCTCCTGCGAGAGCTTTGCCTCCAGGCGCGCGTAGCGTTCCCTGTGGCGGCTCGAGGCGGGCTCGATCCAGCGCCGGAACTGGGCGAGCGCGTTGGCGCGGAAGCGCGTCAGCACCGGCCCCGGCTCCACCAGCACCACGTGCACGCCCGTGCCGGCGAGCTCCTGGCGCAGCACGTCGCTCAGCCCCTCCAGGGCGAACTTGCTCGCCACGTAGGCGCCGCGCCAGGGCATGGCGACCAGCCCCAGCACCGAGCTGACCTGCACGATGCGCCCGCTGCCGCGCGCGATCATGGCCGGCAGCAGGCGACGGGTGAGGTCGTGCCAGCCGAGGAGGTTCACCTCGAGCTGGTGGCGCAGCGCCGCGCGGCTCAGGTCCTCCACCGCCCCGGGAATGGCGCAGGCGGCGTTGTTCACCAGCGCGTCCGGCGCGCCGCCGAGGCGCGCGAGCGCGGCCTCGGCGCAGGCGGCGACGCTCGCCTCGTCGGCGAGCTCCAAGGCGAGCGGCTCCAGGCCCTCGGCCTCGAGGCGGGCGCGGTCCTCGTCGCGCCGCGCCGTGGCGAGCACGCGCCAGCCGCGGCGGGCCAGCGCCCGCGCGGCCGCCAGCCCGATCCCGGAGGAGCAGCCCGTGACCAGGGCCGACGGCATCGCGCGCTCAGTGCGGGTGGTTCGGGGTCGCCCGCCGCCCCCGCGGCTCGGGCGTGTACTCCACGCTCGGCATGCCGCGCACGGGCTGCGGGTACAGCGACATCAGCTCGAGGATGTCCTCGGGCATCTCCGTCGTGACGTTGAGGCCGAGCTCGCGCGCCTCCTGCGCGGTGATGGGGTAGTCGTGGGTCCAGGTGCCCTCGGCAAGGCGCGCGGCGACGGTCCGCGCCTGCTCCTCCGGCATGCGGCCGGCGAGCAGCTCCTCTGCGGCCCTGCGCACCTGCTCGATGGCCTTGCGGCCCACGTCGGCCAGCACCAGCGTGCGGTCGTCGATCTCGGCCACCGGCTTCTGCTCGACGACCTTGACGAGCGATGCGGCCGGCAGCTCGCCGAGCTGCGGGTCGATGGGGCCGAGCACGGCGTAGGGCGACATGACGATCTCGTCGGCGGCGAGCGCGATCAGCGTGCCGCCCGACATGGCGTAGTGGGGCACGAAGACCGTGACCTTGCCCGGGTGCGCCTTGATGGCGCGCGCGATCTGGAGCGCCGCCAGCACCAGCCCGCCGGGGGTGTGCAGCACCAGGTCGATGGGCATGTCGCGGTCGGTCATCTGGATCGCGCGCAGCACCGCCTCGGAGTCCTGGATGTCGATGTAGCGCACCAGCGGGAAGCCGAGCAGGCGCATCGTCTCCTGGCGGTGCACCAGCAGGATCAGGCGCGAGTTGCGCCGGTTCTCGATGCGCTGGATCTTGCGCTGGCGCGCCGCGTCCAGCATGCGCTGCTGGATCACCGGCTGCAGCGCCGTGAGGATGAAGAACAGCCAGAACAGGTCCATCACGGTCATGGTCGGACTCCTCAGCGCAGGCGGCCGTCCGGCCCGTGGCCGAGCCAGCCCTCGTCCGGATAATAGCGGCGCAGCCGCCGCCGCACGAGCAGCAGCCGCACGAGCAGCAGGCCGGCGACGAAGCCGCCGATGTGCGCCCACCAGGCCACGCCCCCGCCCTCCTTCGGCGCGATCAGGTCCCAGGTGCCGTAGAGGAACTGCAGCAGGAACCAGAAGCCGGTGTAGAGGAGCGCCGGCAGCTCGAAGAAGAAGGGCACGAACAGGATCGGGACCACGAAGACGATGCGCGCGAGCGGGAACAGCACCGTGTAGGCCCCGAGCACGCCGGAGATCGCCCCCGAGGCGCCGAGCGCCGGGATGGTCGAGGTGGGGTTCGTCGCGAAATGCATCAGGGAGGCGGCGAGCCCGCTCGCGAAATAGAGCACGAGGAAGCGCAGCCGCCCCAGCCGGTCCTCGACCGCGCCGCCGAAGATCCACAGCGTCCACATGTTGCCGAGGATGTGCGCGAAGCCCCCGTGCAGGAACATGTTGGTGAGAAAGGGCAGGGGGTTGTCGGGAGAGAGCCCGCTCGCCTGGGCCCACAGGGGGTCGGTGTAGCGCGCCGGCACCAGCCCGAAGTGGAAGGCGATCCACTCGTTGACGGGCTGCGGCAGCAGGAGCTGCAGGGCGAAGACGGCGACGTTGGCCCCGACGAGGCTCCACACCACCACGGGGGGATTGCGGCGCGGGACGGTGTCGTGGACGGGCAGCAAGGGGATCGCTCCTCGGCCGGTGCCGACGCCGTAGCCTGCGGGCGGGGCGCGGCCGCGTCAAGTCGGTGGCCAGGTGTCAGGTTTCGGGTTTCGGATATCAGGGGGGCGGGTGTCAGGAGACGGCCTGCGGCGCGCCGTCCGCCGCCAGCCGCAGGGGCGGCGCTCCCGGCGCGGAACTCAGCCGGGAGGGCACGCGCCGGCACGGGCGATCATCTCACGGTCCCAGGTGACGAGGCGCGCATTCCGGAGGTGGGCCACGGCGAGGTAAATGGCATCTGCCGCGCGCAGCGCGTGCCGGCACCCCAGGCGAACCGCGAGCCGCAGGCAGCGGCCTTCCAAGGGGTGAAGGGCCAGCCCCGGGTAGGCGGCGAGCAGCGCCGCGGCGCGCTCGCCGGCTCTCGCGTGACCGGTGCGCCGCGCGACGGCGCACGCCACCTCGGCCAGGACGAGCTCCGGCGCCCAGACCGCCCGCTCGTCCTCGGCGAGACGGGCGAGGAAAAGCGCGCTCTCGTCGTGGAAGGCGTCCCCGGGGTCGTAGGCGGACACCCAGACGCTCGCGTCAACGACGAGTGCGCCGGTCGTTCCCTTCGAGCCGGCCACGGTCCCTGTGCACGATCTCCCTGGCGCTCGGGCCTTCGCCGGCCCCGCGGCAGGCAGCGCGGCCCTGGCGCATCCAGCGTTCCAGCCAATCCCTGCGGGATCCCTTGCGGACAGGGCCCGGCGGCGCCGACTCCTCGGCCAGCCATCGCCGATAGAGCTCTATGGTGAGCGCGCGAAGGCCGCGCCGGCGGCGCGACGCCGCTGCCTTGATCCGCCGGTAGAGCCCGTCCGGGATGTCGAGTGTCGTCTTCATCGCCTACGCCATGGTATCGCATCCGGGCGCGGCGGGTCAGGCGAGGAGCGCGGCGAGGACGCCGGCGAGGAAGATGCCGTCGAAGGTGCCGGCGCCGCCGATGGAGGCCATGGGCGTGCCGAGGCGAGGGATGTCGCGAAGGTGCAGCAGGTCGGCGCCGACGAGCACCCCGAGGGTGCCGGCGACGTAGGCGATGGGGGCGCTGTGGGCCCCGCCGACGGCGAGGGCGGCGAGCGCGGCGGTGACGGGGGCGAGCAGCGCGGGCATGGCGATGCCGAGCCCCGGCACCGGGCGGCTCGCCGCGTAGGCGACGGCGACGACGACGGCCGTGGCGAGGAGGGTGCGGTCCAGCGGCAGGCCGCGGCTCGCGAGCAGGTAGAGCGAGAACAGCACCGGGATGACGCAGCCGCCGACGTTGACCGCGATCACGGTGCGCCCGGCGTAGGGCCGCCGCACCCGCAGCAGCCCCCAGCGCACCGGCTCCGGGAGGGGCTCCGGGGGCGGCTCGCTGCGCACCGCGGCCACCGGGATGTCGACGGCCGAGCCCGCCAGCGAGGCGAACAGCAGCAGGAAGCCGGCGCCGGGCGAGAGCCCCAGCTTGTCGAAGGCGAGCGTGAGGATGCCGACCTGCACGAAGGCGAGCAGGAAGCCCAGCAGGAAGACGAACAGCAGCAGGTGCGGGGGCGAGAAGGGCACGGCTCAGGCGCCCTCCAGCCGCAGGAGGCCGGCGACGGCGGCCGCGAGCGGCGCGGCGACGCTGACGGCGTTCGTCGGGTGCGGCACCGTGTCGGCGCTCCACACCTCGCCGACGCCGGCCGCGCGCAGCCGCCCGACGGCGTCGCCCACGAACAGCGCGTGCGTGACGGCGGCGCAGACCTCGGTGGCGCCGGCCGCGCGCGCCGCGCGCGCGGCGGCCGCGAGGGTGGCGCCCGTGCTGGCGACGTCGTCGAGGAGGCACACGCAGCGGCCGCGGCAGCGCGCGGGGTCGTCGAGGGCCACCTCCACCTCCCGGTCGCCGCGGCGCTCCTTGCGCGCCGTCGCCCACTCGAGGCCGGCGGCCTCGGCGCCGGCGCGCACCCAGGCCTCAGCCTCCGCGTCGGGGGCGAGCAGCAGCGCCCCCGGGCGCGCGGCCGCGACGTGGCGCGCGAGCAGCGGCGCCGCGCTCACCGACACGGCCTCGGGCACCGGCACGGCCTCCTCGAGGCGGCGCGTGCGGTGCAGGTGCGGGTCCACGGTCACCAGCGCGTCGCACAGGCGCGCCAGGAAGCGGCCGACGATGCGCTGGCTGACGGCCTCGCCCGGCTGGAAGGCGCGGTCCTGGCGCATGTAGCAGAGATAGGGCGCCACCAGCACGATGCGCTGCGCGCCGAGCTCGCGCGCCGTCTCGGCCGCGAGCATGAGGGCGACGAGGCGCGCGTCGGGGTCGTCGAGGCGCTGCACCAGCGCGATCTCGGGAGGCAGCGCCGCGGGCAGCCGCACGCGCCGCTCGCCGTCCGGGAAGCGGTGCACCGAGACGGCCTCGAGCGGGAGCGACAGCCGCGAGGCGATGCGCCCGGCGAGCGCGCGCGCCTCGGGGAAGGCCAAGATCTGTC
>WFOW01000434.1 GCA_015487895.1 Gammaproteobacteria bacterium
ACCCCATATGCCTCGTGGGCCCGCCGGAGGTGCGGGAGTGGGCATCGGCGTCCAGGCCTCCGTGGCAGGATCGTACAGTGCCCAGTTCTTCCGGCCGACGAGCACCACCCGTCTGATCCCCGGGTGCCACACGGCACCCCCTTTCTGGTCGATCGCGACGGGCGTGGGGACGGGCTGTGCGCGGGCAGACGCCGGGTCGATCATCCAGAGAAGCCCAAGTGATCCCGCCACCAGCACCAGCCGTCCGTCCGGCAGGCAGACCAGGGCATTGTGGAATGTGTTCTTGCGCATCCCGCGTAGCGGTCGGCGTGACCATTCCAGCGTCGAGAGGTCGAACCGAAAAAGATAACGGCCGAGACCTCCGGTGCCACCGACAGCCCACAAGACGGGGGAAGTGGAGTCTTCGCAGATCGCCCCGCCCATGGTGCCGGGCGCACGGTCCGTGAGCAGATGCCAGCGGTTTTCCGCAGGCTTGTAGAGCCAGGTGTCCGTGGGTGCGCGTGAGGGGCCCAAACCTTTGCCGCCAGGACCACAGCCGGACCAGACGAGCATTCCTTCGAGTTCCGGGACGAACAGGATCTGCTGGTACGTGTGCCGGCTGTACGGCCTCGAGCTGTCCCGTAGCTTGCCTTTCCGATGGTCCAGGTTATCGGGCCTGTAGCGCGAAGGAGCGTCTGGCTCGTAGGCCCGGCGCCACTGGAGTGTGCGGAGATTCAGGACAAGGACCTCGTTGCCGCGGTAGTCCGCGTGCCCACCGCCGAACACGAAATACAGCCCTCGTTCCGCGTCGAGCGCCGCCCCGGAGAACGCGAGAATTCCGCGATGCGCCGGGGGCTTTTTTGCGATCCGGGTCCAGCGGTTCGGCGGAAGGTCCGTCGCCCAGCTAGGCGGCGACTCGGGATGCGAGCCGTCCGCGGACGACGAGCCGGCGGCGAGCAGCGTGGCACTGACAAGCAGTGCGCCGAGCGCGCGGTTCATAGTGCGAGCCTCAGGGCCCAGACGGCGGGCGGGCGGCGCCAGTCGCCGGTGACGAGCAGGAAGACGCCGTGGCGGTCGTCCCAGACCATGTCGTAGTTCATGTGGCCGGGCGCGCCGGCGGGCAGGCCCGCGGGGCCGAGGTCGCGGCAGCGGTCGGCGCGCGGGTCGTAGACGTAGGTGCGCGCGGTGCGCGCGGCGGCGTACCAGGGCCGGCCCTTCCTGTCGGTGCGCGCGACGCGCCGGTCCGGCACCACCAGGAGAAAGCGCCGCGCGCGCTCGTCCCAGGCGACGGGGAAGTGCTGCCACGGCGGCGGGCAGCGGCCGGCGGGCTCGCGCACCTCCCAGCGCCCCGGGGCGTAGGGCTCGGGGCCGGTGCGGTAGACGCGCACGCGGAAGGGCCCGTCGCGCCGGGCCTCCTTGTAGTGGCCGAAGAGGAACACCGCGCGCTCGGCGGGCGCGTAGACGGCGTTCATGTGCAGCGTGAGCCGCTGGGCGGGCTTCGGGCGGACCCGGCGCCAGCGCTCGCGGTCGGGGCCGAGCTCGAGGACGGCGCCGCCGGAGAAGGCGACCAGGGTGTCGCGGCGGCTGTCGTAGGCGAGCGCGCCGCCGAAGAGCCGCGGGGGCGGCGCGCCGCCGTTGGGGAAGATCTCCCAGCGGCGCGTGGCGAGGCGGAACAGCCACAGGGGGTGCTCGCGCACGCCGGCGACGCGCCTGCGCACCGGGTTGTGCTCGGGCCGGCCCAGCACCCAGAGGGCGTCGAGGCGCGGGTCGTGCTCGACGAGATCGAAGGTGTGCATGGCCCACGGCTGCGGGGCGCCGGGCGGGCCCGCGACGGCGCGCCCGCGCGCGTCGGCGCGATAGGTCTCGGGCGCGGCGGCCGGGGCGAGGTCGCGCCAGCGGCGCGTGGCGGGGTCGAAGGCGTGGACGGCGTTGTCGTGGCTGCGGCCGTGGGTGTCGGAGCCGAAGAGCAGCAGCAGCCCCCTGCGGCCGTCCCAGGCGGCGCCGCCGTGGGCCTGGCGCCGCCAACCGAGGCGCTCCGGCGCGGCGATGCGCACCCAGCGGTTCGGCGGCAGCCGCTCGAGCGAGCCCTCGGCGGCGTGCGCGCCGGGGAGGTCGCGGCCGGTCGCGGCCAGCGCGGCCAGGCAGGCGAGGAGGACGCCGGGGCGGAACGCGGGCACGCAGGGACCCCTCCGGTGGGTTCGGGGCTAGTATAGGGCCCGTGGCTCCCGTCCGCGCACGTCGTCGCGAATCTTTACATTTTTTGCTCGCGGTGGCTGCACGGGGTATGGCGTGGAGGGGGGCATGCCGCAAGATTCCTTTCTGGCGCAATTGCTTGCCGTGGATGGCATTCTTCTTGCTAAGCCAAAGGCAGGAAAGCCGATGAGGCGATGCGGGCCATGGCGCTGGAAGGGATGGGTGGGGCTCGCCCTGCTCGCGGCGGGTGCCGCGGCGGAGGTGCGGGCGGGCCTGCCGGAGACGGTGGCCCGCATCAAGCCGGGCATCGTGGGCGTCGGGACGTGGCTGCCCACGGGCGCCCCGCCGTTCCGCTTCCGGGGAACCGGCTTCGCGGTCGGCGACGGCCGCCATGTGCTGACCGCGGCGCACGTGGTGGCGGTGGTGCTGGATCCGGCGCGCAACGAGCGGCTCGCGGTGCTGGCCGGGAGCGGACGCGGCGAGCGGCGCTGGGCGGAGAAGGTGGCGGTGGATCCGGTGCACGACCTGGCGCTGCTGCGCATCACGGGACCGCCCCTGCGGCCGCTGCGGCTCGGGCGCTCGTCGCGCGTGCGCGAGGGCGAGGAGTACGCCTTCACGGGCTTCCCGCTCGGCACGCTGCTGGGGCTCCATGCCGCGACGCATCGGGCCACCGTGGCGGCCATTGCGCCCGCGGTCATGCCGCAGGCGACGGCGCGGCGGCTGGACCCCGCCACGGTGCGGCGGCTGCGTTCGCCCTTCCGCGTGCTGCAGCTCGACGCGACGGCCTATCCCGGCAACAGCGGCAGCCCGCTGTACGACATGCGTACCGGCAAGGTGATAGGCTTGGTCAACCAGGTGGTGGTGCGCAGGCCCGAGAAGGGCGAGGAGGCGCCGGATGGCGGCATCCCGCGCCCGGGCGGCATCACCTACGCGATTCCGATCGACTTCGCCCGGCCGCTGCTGGAGCGGGCGGGCGTGCGGCATTGAGACCGGGGGAGTAGGCGCCGTGACCGACGAGAAGCGACAGACCGGGCGGAGCGTCGAGGGGGACGGCCCCGAGCCCGGCCGCCGCCGCCTCCTGAAGGGGGCGCTGGGCACGGCACCGCTCGTGCTGAGCCTCAAGGCGCGGCCGGCGCTCGGGGCGGCGCAGTGCACGATCTCGGGGCTGCTCTCGGGCAACCTGTCGGGGCCGCAGGCGACCTGCGAGGGCTGCACGCCGGGCTACTGGAAGAACCACCCGGATAGCTGGCCCGAGCCATACGACCCCGGCACGTGCACCCCCTCGGCGGGTGTGAGCTGCAACGACCCGGGCGACTGGAGCGGCGGGTCGCGCTTCGGCGACGTCTTCGGTACGGCCGGGCTCTCGCACTTCAGCCTGTCGCCGGCGACGCTCGCCGCCATCGGGGGGAACATTCACAACCTCACGCTGATGCAGGTGCTCTGGCTCACGGGCTCCGAGGATCCGTTCCGGCTCGGCGCCCACGCGGTGGCGGCCCTGCTCAACGCCGCGCACGGCGGCGTCTCCTTCGGCTACACGCCGGGCGAGATCATCGATCTTTTCAACGCGGGCTACGCCACCGATCCCGAGGGCACCAAGGCGGGCTTCCAGCTCCTGAACGAGCAGGGATGTCCGCTGTGAGCGGCTGACGGGAGACGGGTTGCGGGAGACGGGGAAGAGCCTTCCCGCCTGTGGGAGGGGCTTCCAGCCCCGACTCGGCACTGGAAAGTCGCGGCTAGAAGCCGCTCCCACATTCGTGGAGTGTGCGGGAGACGGGTTGCGGGAGACGGGAAAGACAAAAGGTCGCGCGCGGAGCGCGCTCCACCCCTCTCCTCCCGATCCCCGTCTCCCGCCACTCTTGGCTGGCAGTTGACGGGTGACGGGTCACAGTGCACAGGCTACTGTGAACCGCAACCTGCGAGCTGTACCCCGCTCCCACATTCGTGGAGTGTGCGGGAGACGGGTTGCGGGAGACGGGAAAGACAAGAGGCCGCGCCCGAAGGGCGCTCCACCCCTCGCCTCCCGACCCTCGTCTCCCGCCACTCTTGGCTGGCAGTTGACGGGTGACGGGAGACAGGTGACGGGTGACAGGGCACGGTGTACAGGCCACTGTAGACCGTAACCTGCAACCTGCAACCTGGCCTTGTGGGGCCGGCATCCTGCCGCGACCACCCTTTCATCTGATGCCCGACACCTGATCTCCGACCTCTGATCTCTGACGCCCGGTTCCCGATGCCCGATTCCCGGCCAGCCTCCGACGGGCCGGTCTGGCGTCTGCGGCCCTGGGTGCGGCTGCGCTGGCGCGAGCTCGACGGCGAGCACGTGCTGCACGAGGCCTCGAGCGGGGACGTGCACCTGCTGGACGCCGCCTCGGCGCTGCTGCTGCGCCTGCTCGCGGAGGGCCCGCGTGCGGAGGGCGGGCTCGCCGCCGAGCTCGCCGCGGCGGCCGGCCTCGGGGCCGGCACGGACGCGCGCGGGGCCGTGCGCGAGCGCCTCGAGGCGCTGGCGGAGGCGGGCCTGGTGGAGCGCCGCCCGTGACGGCGATGCCGGGGAGCGTCGGCGCCCTCGGCCGTGCGGCGCTCCGCGCGCGGCTGCGCGGCGCGGGCCTGGCGCTGCGCTGCGGCCCCCTCGTCTGGCGCGTGCGCTCGCCGCTCGCCGAGGTGGCCCGGCATCTGGCCGAGCTCTACGCGGGCTACCCGCTCGCGCCCGACGGCTTCGCCGACCACCACGTCGCCGTCGTCCCCCTGCGCGGCCTGCGCCGCTGGCTGCGGCCGCAGGTGCGCTTCCTGTTCGACGGCGAGGCGCCCTTCCATCCGCTGCCGCGCGCCCAGGCGGCGGCCTGCCTCGAATGGGGCATGAACTGGTGCGTGGGGGCGCACGGCCACGCCTGGCTCGTGCTGCACGCGGCGGTGGTCGCGCACGGCGCGCACGCGCTGGTGCTGCCGGGGCCGCCGGGCGCGGGCAAGAGCACCCTGTGCGCGGCGCTGGCGTATTCGGGCTGGCGGCTGCTCTCGGACGAGCTCGCGCTGCTCGATCCGGCCACCGGAGCGGCGCTGCCGCTGCCGCGCCCGATCAGCCTCAAGGGGCGGAGCGTCGCCGTGATCCGCGAGCGTTTTCCCGACGCGCGTCTCGGCCCGGTCGTCCCCGACACGCGCAAGGGCGACCTCGCCTTCCTGGCCGCACCGCCTGCGAGCGTCGCCGCCATGGACGCGCCCGCGCGCGTGGCCTGGATCGTCAGCCCGCGCTACGAGGCGGGCACGCGCGGCGTGCGCCTCGAGCGCCGCCGCCGCGGCCGCATGCTCGTCTGGCTCGCGCGCAACGCCTTCAACCAGGCGGTGCACGGCGAGGCGGGCTTCGACCTCCTCGCCGACGTGGTGGCCGGCGCCGAGTGCCACGCGCTGCGCTACGGCGACCTCGACGCCGCGCTCGCCGCGCTCGAGGCGCTCGCGGCGGGGGAGGCGGCGGCGTGAGCGCCGGCCTGGCGGCGACGCCGCTGGTCCGCGCGCTGCGCGTGCCGGAGGACGCCGCCGCCTTCGGCGCGCGCGAGTGGGACCTCGCCGTGCGTGCCGGGCGCCGCAGCGCGCTGCTCGCCGCGCTCGCCGCGCGGCTCAGGGAAGGGCCCGGGCTCGAGGCCGCGCCGCCCGCGGTGCGCCGCCATCTCGAGGGCGCGCTGCGGCTCGCGGCGCATCACGCCCGTGCGCTGCGCCACGAGGCCGCCGTGGTGCGCGAGGCGCTCGCGCCGCTCGGCGTGCCGCTGGTCCTGCTGAAGGGGGCGGCCTACGTGCTCGGTGGGCTGCCGCCCGCCCCGGGCCGCCTCGTCGCGGACCTCGACTTGCTCCTGCCGCGCGCGGCGCTGCCCGAGGCCGAGCGGCTGCTCTTCCGCCGCGGCTGGCTCACCGCCGAGCCCGACCCCTACGACCAGCGCTACTACCGCGAGTGGATGCACGAGGTCCCGCCCCTGCGTCACGCCGCGCGCGGTACGGTGCTCGACCTCCACCACGCCCTCGTCCCGCCCACGGGCCGCCTCGGCCGGGACCCGGGCGACGTCGCCGCGCGCGCCCGCGGTATCGGCGACGGCCTGCGCGTGCCGGCGCCGGAGGACCTCGTCGTGCACGCCGCCCTGCACCGGCTCGGCGACGGCGAGCACGAGCGCGCCCTGCGCGACCTGTGGGACCTCGACCGCATGCTCCGGGCCTGGGGCCGGGACGCGGCCTTCCG
>WFOW01000435.1 GCA_015487895.1 Gammaproteobacteria bacterium
GACCAGATCGGGCGCTACGGAGGCGAGGGCGGGATCCGCGACCTCGGGCTGCTGGAGTCGGCCGTCGCGCTGCCGCAGGCAGGGTTCGGCGGGCGCTACCTGCACCAGGACCTTGTTCGAGATGGCCGCGGCCTATCTCTTCCACCTCGTGCGCAACCACCCCTTCGTCGACGGGAACAAGCGCACCGGCGCGGTCTGCGCGCTGGTATTCCTCGAGCTCAACGGCGTGGGGATCGACGCGGACGAGGACGCGCTGGCGGAGATGGTGATCACGGTGGCCGAGGGTCGCGCAGGGAAGGACGCCGTTGCGGACTTCCTCCGTGCGCATGCGGTGAGCGGGTGACGGGAGGCGGGTCACAGGGGACGGGAGACGGGTTGCGGGAGACGGGAAAGATCGAAAGGCTGCGCCCGAAGGGCGCGCCAACCCTCGTCTCCCGATCCCTGCCTCCCGCCCCCTGTCTCTCGCCTCTGCGCCACAGGCCGTACGCCTAGCGCGATGCGGCGGCGGTGGACCGCACCCAGCGGGGCAGCTCGTCTGGGGGCATCGGGCGTGCCACGTGGTAGCCCTGGATGCGGTCCACACCGAGGCCGGCGAGCAGCTCGGCCGTGTCGGCGTTCTCCACGCCCTCGGCGGTCAGCGTGACGCCGAGCTCCCTCCCGAGGGTGACGATTGTGCGCACGATGGCGAGGTTGCGCGGCTCGCCGATGTTTATGACGAAGCGCCGGTCGATCTTGATCTCGTCGACCGGAAGCCGCCAGAGGCGGTCGAGTGAGGAATAGCCGGTTCCGAAGTCGTCGAGCGCGATGCGTACGCCTGCCTCGCGCAGCTCGCCGAGCAGGCGGACGGCGATGCGTGGCTCGCGCAGGAGGGCGCCTTCCGTGATCTCGAGGGTGAGCGTGCCGGGGGCAAGCCCTGCAAGCGCGAGCCTGCGCAGGACCTCGCGCGCCAGGTTCGGGTCATTCAGCATCCATGGCGAGAGGTTGACGGCGAGCTCCAGGGCGAGCCCCCGCGCGTGCCAGCCGGCGAGGTGGGTGAAGGCCAGCTCCAGCACGTGGAAGGTGAGCGGCCGTATCAGGCCCGCGCGCTCGGCCACGACCACCGCGCGGTCCGGTTGCACCGGCGTGCCGTCCGCGCGGCTCCAGCGCAGCAGCGCTTCGGCCGCCACCACGCGCGCCGTGGCGAGTGCGACCTGGGGCTGGTACCAGACGGCGAGCCGCGCGGCACCGGAGCGCAGGTCGCCGGCGAGCTCTGCGGCGAGCTCGAGCTGCTGGCGCGAGTAGGGGTCCTCCTCCGGCACGTAGCGCTCGATCCCGCTGCGCCGCTCCTTGGCCCGGTACATCGCCGCGTCGGCCCGCCGGATGAGCGTGTCGGGCTCGGTTCCGTCCTCGGGCGCCAGTGCGATGCCCGCGCTCGCCTGGATGTAGATCGGCTGCCCCTCCACCTCCAGCGGGCGGGCAAGGGTGTCGAGGACCTTGCCGGTCGCGGCGCGCGCGGCGTCCTCGTCGCCCGCGTCGGCGAGCAGCAGCACGAACTCGTCGCCGCTCCAGCGCGCGACGAGGTCCGAGGCCCGCACGCTCCGGCGCAGCCGCGCCGCGACCGCCTGCAGCAGCCGGTCCCCGTGGTGGTGGCCCAGGGTGTCGTTCACCTCCTTGAACCCGTCCAGGTCGAGCATGGCCACGGCGAGCCCCTGCCCGGAGCGCAGGCAGACGGAGAGCCGCCGGGCGAGGTGATCCAGGAAGCTGGCACGGTTGGGCAGCTCCGTGAGGGGGTCGTAGAGGGCGGCCCGCTCCAGCGCGCGGCGGCTCCCGGCCGCTGGCGGCCCTTCCCCTGCTTCCCGCACTGCCGCCTCCACGGCCCGGCGCGCCCGGATCTCGTGGCGCAGCCGCACGCGCGTGCGCCGCAGCGCCCGGCGCAGCCGTGCGAGGGCGACGGAGCCGAGGCCGACGGTGGTGGCCAGCGCGCCCGCGAGCCCGAGGCCGACGACTGCCCCGAGGGCGGCCTCGCCGTCGTGGGCGCGTGCGCCCATGCCCGCCGCGAGGAGGGCGGCGCAGAGGACGAATGCGTGGAGACGAGGCTGCCGGCTGCGGGGGCGGCCGGCAGCCCGGCGGGGGTCGTCTTTGGTCCTCGCTCCCATCGGGCGACCTCGGGATCCTGGAGGTCCCGGCC
>WFOW01000436.1 GCA_015487895.1 Gammaproteobacteria bacterium
CGCCGATGCGGCGGGCGAGGTCATCGCCTGCCAGGCGGTCCCGGAGGGCGAGGTGGCGCTGGCCGCGCCCGAGACGCCGCTGGAGACGCCGCGGCGCATGCCGGTGCGCGTCGAGCGCATGGAGCGGCTCGCCCCGGACGTCATGGGCCTGTGGCTGCGTCCGCCGATGG
This sequence comes from Gammaproteobacteria bacterium, assembly GCA_015487895.1. Lineage (GTDB taxonomy): Bacteria > Pseudomonadota > Gammaproteobacteria > S144-34 > S144-34 > S144-34. The sequence goes on from WFOW01000436.1 coordinate 171, forward strand.
GCACGCCGCTGCGCCACCGCGCGGGGCAGCACCTCGACGTGCTGCTCCCCGGCGGGCGCCGGCGCGGCTTCTCCATCGCCAGCGCCCCCGGCGCAGGGCTGATCGAGCTGCACGTCCGCCACCGTGCCGGCGGGGCCTTCACCGAGCACGTCTTCACGGCCATGCGGCCCAAGGAGCTGCTGCGCATCGAGGCCCCGCTCGGCGCCTTCCACCTGCGCGAGGGGGCGGGGCGCCCCGTGCTGATGGTCGCGGGCGGCACCGGCTTCGCGCCGCTCAAGGCGATGATCGAGCACGCGCTGGCCACGGGGCTCGACGTGCCCCTCACGCTCTACTGGGGCGCGCGCGAGCGGGCGGGGCTCTACCTCCACGGGCTGGCGGAGGGCTGGGCGCGGGCGCACCCGGGGCGCATCCGCTACGTGCCGGTGCTGTCCGAGCCGCGCCCGGAGGACGCCTGGGCCGGCCGCACGGGCCTCGTCCACGAGGCGGTGCTCGCCGACCACGCCGACCTCTCGGGCTTCGACGTCTACGTGGCGGGGCCGCCGGCCATGGTCCGCGCCGCGCGCGCGGCCTTCCTGGCGCGCGGCCTGCCCGCGGGGCGCCTCTTCCACGACAGCTTCGAGCCGGGCGCCGACGCGCCCCCGGCGGCCGCCGCGCCCTGAGCCTCAGCCCTCGCCCGCCGGGAGCGGCGCGGCGGCGGCCGCCGGCGGCGGCAGGGCGGCGCGGCCCGGCGCCGCGGCCCCGGCCTCGCGCAGCGCGAGATCGAGCCCCTCGCGCCTGCGGCGCGCGGCCTCCTCGTGCTCGCCCATGCGGTCGAGGACCTCGGCCAGCTCGCGCGCGGTCTCGGCGCGCGGCGCGAGCCCCAGGCTCGCCTCCAGGTAGCCGCGCGCCTTGCCCCACAGCCCCGCACGCGCCGCGAGGCGTCCCAGGGTGAGCAGCAGGGTGGCGTCGCGGTCGCGCCGCCCCAGCCAGCGCTCGGCCTCGGCGAGCCGGGCCTGGGCGTCGCCGCCCCCGAGGAGGCCGTAGAGCCGCACGAGCCGCTCGTCCCAGCGGCGCTTGAGCGCGCGGCGGATCCCGCGCCCGGCCTCGGCCTCGCGGCCCACCGCGGCGAGGTGCTCGATGCGCGCGCGCACGAGCTCCGGGTCGTCGCGCAGGGCGCGCGGGACCGCCTGCCAGGCGGCCTCCAGCGCCGCCGCGTCGCCCTCGGCCGCCGCGCGCGCCATGCGGTGCAGGTGCACCTCGCGCTCGAGCTCGGCGAGGCGCTCGGGCGGGAGCACCTTGCGCCGGCGCAGCTCCGGCAGCAGCTCGAGCAGGTGGTCCCAGTCGTGGAGCTCGCGGTAGAGGCGCGCGAGCAGCTTGAGCACGTGGGCGTGGCGCGGGGCCAGCCCGCGCAGGTGGGTGAGGGTGGCGAGCGCCTGCTCGAGCTGGCGGTGGGCGATCTGGAGCTCGGCCTGGGTGAGGCCGACGGCGACGTCGGCGGCGGGCATGCTCTCGTGGGCGCGGCGCAGGTGCTGGTCGCGGCGGTCGTGGGCGCCCTGCTGCTGGGCCGCGCGCGCCGCGCCCAGCCAGTTGAGGAGCGGGGTCTCGCTGTCGCGCGCCGAGCGCACGAGCAGCCGCTCGGCCTCGGCCCAGCGCCCCTCGGCGAGCGCGATCAGCCCGCGCACCAGCCCCTGGCGGGCGCGCAGCGCGCGGCGGCGGCGGCGCCAGCGCGCCGCCGCGCCCGGCATGCGCCACAGGGCCGCCACCACGCGGGCGAGCAGCCACAGCGCCAGGAGGCCCGCCAGCAGCGCCGCCACCAGGAAGGCGAGGCTCGTCTCCACGCGCCAGGGGCCGGCGGCGATCAGCACGTAGCCCGGCTCGCGCGCGAGCACGATGGCGAGCGCCACCGCCGCGACCAGCACCAGGGCGAG
>WFOW01000437.1 GCA_015487895.1 Gammaproteobacteria bacterium
CTCGAGCTCCAGCGCGAAGAGGTCCGCCGCGCGCCCGGCCACCCGGCACACGGCGCCGCCCCCGAGCCGCAGGCGCATGCCCGGGCGGGGGGCCTTGCTCGCGCGCACGTGGGCGAGCGCCCGGTCCGGGCCCGTGATGCGCTCGACCAGCACCTCCACCGCCCCGCCCGTCTCCTTGCGCCCGAGGAGCCGCGCCGGCATCACGCGCGTGTCGTTGAAGACCAGCAGGTCCCCGGGTGCCAGCAGCCGCGGCAGGTCGCGGAAGCGGCGGTCGGAGAGCCCGCCGGCCTCGTCCAGCACCAGCAGGCGGCTGGCGCTGCGCTCGGGCAGCGGCCGCTGGGCGATGAGCTCGGGCGGCAGCTCGTAGTCGAAGTCCTCGAGGCGCACGGGGCGGCGAAGTGTGGCCGGTGGCGGCCGGCGCGGCAAGCCCGCGCGGCGGCCGGGGCCAGGCACTATACTACGCCCCGGGGAGGGGAGCCGACGCAGTCACCCCCGCTCGCCGGGATGGCGGAACCGGTAGACGCGGCGGACTCAAAATCCGCTGGTGGCGACACCGTGCGAGTTCGAGTCTCGCTCCCGGCACCATACCGGACCGGATCCTGACCGGCCACGCGGGCGCCCGCGGCGCGGCGCGTGCGCCCGGCCGCGCCCGCCCCCCGGGCCGTGGAGGAGCAGATGAGCGGCAAGCGCTTCAGCCTCGAGATCAGGCCACGCATCCCGGAGCGCCTCGCGCGCCTGGAGGAGCTCGCCAACGACCTGTTCTACTCCTGGGACCGGTCGGTGCGCGGCCTCTTCTTCCGCCTCGACCGCAAGCTGTGGCACGCCTGCGGCCACAACCCCAAGCTCTTCCTGCGGCGCGTCGCCCAGCAGCGCCTCGACGAGGCCGCGGCCGACCGCCTTTTTCTCGAGGAGTACAGCCGCGTCCTCTCGGCCTACGACGCCTACCTCGACGAGCACACCTCGCCCGAGGTCGGCGAGCACCTCGATCCCGAGCGCGACCTGGTCGCGTACTTCTGCGCCGAGTTCGGGCTGCACGAGAGCCTGCCCATCTACTCCGGCGGCCTCGGGATCCTGGCCGGCGACCACTGCAAGGCGGCGAGCGACCTGGGCCTGCCCTTCGTCGCCGTCGGGCTGCTCTACCGCCAGGGCTACTTCACCCAGACCATCGACGGCCACGGCAACCAGATCGCCCACTACACGCCGACGGACTTCGACCAGCTCCCCATCGAGCCGGCGCGCGGGCCCGACGGGCGCGAGCTGCACGTGCGCGTGGCCCTGCCGGGGCGCGAGGTGGCCGTGCGCATCTGGCACGCCAAGGCCGGCCACACCGATCTCTACCTGCTCGACACCGACCTGCCCGAGAACAGCGAGCAGGACCGCGCCATCACCTACCAGCTTTACGGCGGCGACACCCACACGCGCATCCAGCAGGAGATCGTGCTCGGCATCGGGGGGGTGCGCGCGCTGCGCGCCCTGGGGCTGGAACCCACCGTCTGGCACGTCAACGAGGGGCACGCCGCCTTCCAGGTGCTCGAGCGCTGCCGCGAGCTGGTCGCGGACGGCCTGGACTTCGACTCCGCCCTGGAGCGCACCGCCGCCGCCACGGTCTTCACCACGCACACCCCGGTGCCCGCGGGCCACGACATCTTCGACCACGCCCTCATGCACGAGTACTTCGCCGGCTTCGCCGAGGCGCTCGGCATCGGCATGGAGGCCCTGCTCGAGCTCGGCTCGAGCCCGGCCAACCAGGGCGGCTTCAACATGACGGCGCTGGCCCTGCGCGGCTCGCGCTTCCACAACGGCGTGAGCCGCATCCACGGCGGCGTCGCCTCGCGCATGGAGGCCTATGTCTGGCCCGAGGTGCCGCCGGAGGAGAACCCCATCGGCCACGTGACCAACGGCGTGCACGTGCCCACCTTCCTCGCGCGCGAATGGGCGGGGCTGCTCGACATGCGCCTCGGCAGCGAGTGGCGCAACGAGCTGCTCAACGAGCGCTTCTGGGAGCGCGTGGACGAGATCCCGGACCACACCTTCTGGAGCCTGCGCCAGTCGCTCAAGGCCGAGCTGCTCGAGGAGGTGCGCCGCCGCGCGGTGCGCCAGCACCGGCGCAACGGCCTCAGCCCCACGCAGATCGAGCGCCTGACGCGCCTGCTGAGCGGCAGCCACATGGACATCCTGACCATCGGCTTCGCGCGCCGCTTCGCCACCTACAAGCGCGCCACGCTCCTCTTCAGCGACCCCGAGCGCCTCGCGCGCCTGCTCAACGACCCCGAGCGCCCGGTGCTGATCATCTTCGCCGGCAAGGCCCACCCCAACGACCTGCCGGGCCAGCACCTCATCCAGGTGGTCCACGACTTCTCGCGCCGGCCCGAGTTCGAGGGGCGCATCGTGCTGCTGGAGGGCTACGACCTGGCGCTGGCGCGCAAGCTGGTCACGGGCGTGGACGTGTGGCTCAACACCCCGGAGCACCCGCTCGAGGCCTCCGGCACCTCGGGCCAGAAGGCGGGCCTCAACGGCGTGGTCAACCTCAGCGTGCTCGACGGCTGGTGGGGCGAGGGCTACACCGGCGACAACGGCTGGGCCATCACGCCCCACGGACCCGAGTTCGACGCCGCCTTCCGCAACCAGGAGGAGGGGCGCGAGCTGCTCGACATCCTCGAGCACCGCGTGATCCCGCTCTACTTCGAGCGCAACAGCCACGGCTACCCCACGGGCTGGGTGCAGCTTTCCAAGCGCTCGATGAAGACCATCCTGCCGCGCTTCAACGCCCAGCGCATGGTCATGGACTACGTGCGCGACTACTACGGCCCCGCCGCGCGCCAGGGGCGGCTGCTCGCCGCAGACGAGGGCCGCCCGGCGCGCCAGCTCGCCGCCTGGAAGCGCCGTGTGGCGCGCGTGTGGCCGCGCGTGCGCCTGCGGATGCTGGAGGCGCCGCCCGCGCAGATCGCCGCGGGCCAGAGCCTGCCGCTGCGCGTGGCCGCCCGGCTCGACGCGCTCGGGCCCGAGGACGTGCGCGTCGAGTGCCTGGTCGGGCGCGAGGACCCGGACACGGGCGAGCTCAAGGTGCGCGAGCGCCACCTGCTCGTCCCGGGCGAGCGCCTCGGCGAGGACGAGGTCGCCTTCGCCATCGACCTGCAGCCGCAGCTCCCGGGCCTGGTCCACTACCGCGTGCGCATGTACCCCTACCACCCGCTGCTGTGCCACCCCTTCGAGGTCGGCCGCATGGTCTGGGTCGAGGAGGGCTGAACGCGCCCCTCAGGCGAGGCGCCCGTAGAGGCCGAGCAGGCCGCGCAGGCGCGCGGCGAGGTCCGGCGGCACCTGCTCCCACTGGAAGCGCCAGCGCCAGTTGCCCTCGGCGCGGCCCGGGCGGTTCATGCGCGCCTCGCCGCCGAGGCCGAGCGCGTCCTGCATGGGGATCACCGCGAGCCGCGCCACCGAGGCGAGCGCCATGCGCACCAGCGGCCACGGCATCTCGCCGGCGGCGCCGCCCAGGTAGGCCTCGAGGTGGGCGCGCGCGCCCGCATCGAGCGTCGCATGCCAGCCCACCGTGGTGTCGTTGTCGTGCGTGCCGGTGTAGACGACGGCGTGGGGGACGTGGTTGTGGGGCAGGTGCGGGTTGGCCGCATCGCCCCCGAAGGCGAACTGCAGCACGCGCATGCCCGGCAGGCCGAAGCGCTCGCGCAGGGCCTCGACCTCGGGCGTGATGACGCCGAGGTCCTCGGCCACCAGCGGGAGCCCCCCGAGGGCCCGGCGCAGGCGCTCGAGCAGGCGCGCGCCCGGCGCCGGCACCCAGCGGCCCTCCATGGCGGTGCGGGCGCCGGCCGGGATCTCCCAGCAGGCCTCCAGACCGCGGAAGTGGTCGATGCGCACGAGGTCGAAGCGCGCGAGCTGGGTGCGCAGGCGCTCCACCCACCAGCGGAAGCGCTCGCGCTCGTGCGCCTCCCATTCGTAGAGCGGGTTGCCCCAGAGCTGGCCGGTCTCCGAGAAGTAGTCCGGCGGCACGCCCGCGACCCGCGTGGGACGCCCTTCGGCGTCGAGGGCGAAGAGCGCGCGGTGTGCCCACACGTCGGCGCTGTCGAGGGCGACGAACAGCGGCAGGTCGCCGAAGAGCAGGATGCCGCGCGCGCGCGCCGCCGCGCGCAGCGCCTGCCACTGGCGCTCGAAGACGAACTGCACGTGGCGGTGCCGCGCCATGGCGCGGGCGTGCGCGCGCCGCGCCGCGCGCAGGGCCCGGGGCTCGCGGTCGCGCAGCGGCGCCGGCCACTCCCACCAAGGCGCCCCGCCGTGGGCCTCGCGCAGGGCCGCGAACAGCGCCCAGTCCTCGAGCCAGCCGCGCGCGGCGCGCTCGAAGGCCGCGCGCGCGGCGCGCAGGGTCTCGGGCGCCTCGGCCTCGAAGCGCGCGAGCGCCTCCTCCGCCCACTCGCCGTCGACGGTGACGGAATCGTCCGCGGGCGGGCCGAGGCCCTCCTCCCCCGCCGTTCCGGCGCTCACCAGCGCCGGCTCGCCCGCGTGCGAGGACAGCGCCTGGTAGGGCGAGCCGTCGCCGTGCACCGGGCCGAGCGGCAGGAGCTGCCACACCGTGAAGCCGCCGGCGGCGAGCCAGTCGAGGAAGTGGTGCGCGGCGGCGCCGATGCGCCCCTGCGGGCCCGGGCCGGGCAGCGAGGTCGCGTGCAGCAGAACGCCCGCCCGGCGGCGTGCGAGCGCGGGCGGGGCTTGCGGCGGGCGGCCCTCCACCTCAGCCCGAGGCGGTCTCGCCGGCGCGGCGCATGACCCCGCCGAGCTGCGGGCGGCCGCGGCCGTGGGTGAAGGCGCGCCCGAGCGCGTCCGGCGGCTCGAGCCCCAGCATCTGGTAGAGGTTCGCCAGGTGCATGCGGAACAGCCGCTCGAAGTCGCTCACCGTCTCGGCGGGGTTGTAGTCGCCGAACCACCAGAACCAGTCCGAGCCCTCGCAGGCGGCAAGCTGGTGCTCGAGCCGCTCGCGCCGCGCCGGGTCCGTGACGCGCGCGGCGTGCGCGTCCCAGGCGCGCTTGGCGTCGACCAGCAGCTCCCAGCCGCGGTTCTTGTCGGGATCGCCGATCCAGGTCGAGAGCGTGCCGTAGACCCAGCTCCCCGCCACCACGCCCTCGAGCGGCTCCGGCGCGTCGTCGGGGCCCAGGCAGTCGGCGAAGGTGACGGGCTCGAGCGCAGGATGCTCGGCGAGGCCGCGGTAGAGGGCCCGCAGGAACCAGTAGCCGTTCTCGGGGTAGTGCTCCCAGGCGTTCTCGCCGTCGAGGATGATGGGCACGATGCCGCCCGGACACTCCGCGGCGATGCGCGCGAGGTGCCCCAGGAGGTCGGCCACGGCGTCGTCGGCGTGCCAGCCCGAGTAGGTGAAGCCGATCAGGTCCGAGAGCCCGTCGTCGCGGAAGAAGCAGGCGAGGCTGCCGTCGCGCAGGCGCCACGGCCGGTAGAGGTTGCGCGCCGAGGGCTCCAGCCCGGCGCGCGCGAGGCTGTTGCGCAGCACGTTCTGCCCCGAGGCCGCCCAGCGGAAGCCGTGCGCCTCGAGCAGGCGCAGGGTCTCGTCGCTGATCGCCCCTTCCGAGGGCCAGCACCCGGCGGGCGCGCGCCCGAAGGCGTCCTCGAAGGCGGCACGCCCGGTCTCGAGATGCCAGCGCGCGCGCTCGAGCCCGCCGGGGTAGCGCTCGGCGCGCGGCAGCGGCGCATCCGGCATGGCCTCGCGCGCGCTGGTCAGATCCAGCAGCAGCGGCAGGATCGGGTGGGCGTGCGGGCTCATGGCGAGCTCCACCTGGCCGCGCTCGGAGAGCGCGCGGTAGCGCGGCACCACGTCGGCGAGGAGCTCGCCGATGAGCGCGAGGAGCTCGCGGCGGTCGTGCAGCGAGTAGCTCGCCTCCTTCTCCATCAGGCGCCGCGCGCGCGCGTCGCTGCGGCGCACCGTCTCGCCCAGCCAGGCGAGGTGGTACCACACCAGCAGGTCGGCGAGGTACTGGTCGTCGACGTAGGCGAGCGCGTCCGGGTGGGCGAGCAGCCAGCGGCCCATCTCGGCCAGGCGCAGGTAGGGCGGGAAGCGGCGGATCATGCGCTCCTCGTTGGCGCGCAGGCAGGCGCGCACGAGGCCGGCGCGCGGCGCGATGGCCGTGGGCAGCGCCGCGCGCGCGAGCGCCGCGAGCAGCGGGTCGCGCAGCGGGCGCTCGCCGCGCAGGAAGCCGCGCACCTGCGCGGCGTAGTCGGCGAGCTGCACCAGCAGCACCGGCGCGAAGTTGACCACGGCCCGCGCGCGCGGCTCGGCCTCGAGGTGCGCGGCCATGTCCACGTAGTCCTTGACGGCGTGGAGGTAGGTCCAGGGGAGCTGGTGCTCGCCCGTGGCGAGGTCGCGGTAGTCGGGCTGGTGCATGTGCCAGCACAGCACCACCCGCAGCGGGCGCTCAGCGGGCATAGTGCAGGCGCTGTCCGAGCATGTCGGGGCTGACCAGCACCACCCCGCCCTCGGTGACGTGGAAGCGGCGCGCGTCCTCGTCCGGGTCCTCGCCGATGACCGTCCCCGGCGGGATGCGGCAGCCCTTGTCGATGACCGCACGCCGGATGCGCGCGTTCCGGCCTATGTCCACGTTCGGCAGCACCACCGAGTCCACCACCTCGGCGTAGGAGTGCACGCGCACGTTGGAGAAGAGCAGCGAGTGGCGCACGGTGGCGCCCGAGATCACGCAGCCGCCCGAGACCATGGAGTCCACGGCAAGGCCGCGCCGCTCCGGGTCGTCGAACACGAACTTCGCCGGCGGGAGCTGCTCCTGGTAGGTCCAGATGGGCCACTCCTGGTCGTAGAGGTTGAGCTCGGGGGTGACGCCGATCAGCTCGAGGTTGGCCTGCCAGAAGGCGTCCACCGTGCCGACGTCGCGCCAGTAGGCCTGGGCCCCCTTCTGCACGTCGCGGAAGGGGTAGGCCACGACGCGGTAGCGCTCGATCACGGAAGGGATGATGTCGCGCCCGAAGTCGTGGGTGGAGCCCGGCATGTCGGCGTCCTTGATGAGCTGCTCGAACAGGAAGGGCGTGTTGAAGACGTAGATGCCCATGGAGGCGAGCGCCATGCCGGGCTTGCCCGGGATGGGCTCGGGACGGTCGGGCTTTTCGGTGAAGCGCACGATGCGGCCCTCGTCGTCCACGGACATGACGCCGAAGGCGCGCGCCTTGTCGAGCGGGACCTCGATGCAGCCCACCGTGAGGTCGGCCTCGCGCTCGACGTGGTGGGCGATCATGGCCCCGTAGTCCATCTTGTAGATGTGGTCGCCGGCCAGGATGAGCACGTAGGTCGGCCCGTGGCCGCGGATGATGTCGAGGTTCTGGTAGACGGCGTCGGCGGTGCCCGCGTACCAGGAGGTCTCGATGCGCTGCTGCGCCGGCAGGATCTCGACGAACTCGCCGAACTCGCCGCGCAGGAAGCTCCACCCGCGCTGGATGTGGACGATGAGCGAGTGCGCCTTGTACTGGGTGAGGACGCCGATGCGGCGGATGCCGGAGTTGACGCAGTTCGAGAGCGGGAAGTCGATGATGCGGAACTTGCCGCCGAAGGGCACCGCCGGCTTGGCGCGCCACATGGTCAGGTGCTTGAGGCGCGATCCGCGCCCGCCGGCGAGGATGAGCGCGAGGGTCTCGCGCGTCAGCCGGCTGACGAAGCGCGGGTCGTCCTGGTAGGCGGCCATCGCTCGGCCTGCTCCTCGTGGCTGGCGGTCCCGGTTGCGGCTGGCCACCCGCGGAGGGCCGGCCCCGCGCGCCGCGGTCGCGGCTGCGCGCCTATGTTACCATCGCCGCCGGAACGCGCGCGCCTCGGCCGCCCGCGGCGGCGGCACGGCCGAGCCACCCATGCCGACGGCAGGAAGCTCCGGAGCTTGTCCGCACCCCCGTCCGAGCCGCGCGGCCCGCTCGCGGACGACATCCGTCTGCTGAGCGAGGCGCGCCACCATGACCCCTTCGCCGTCCTCGGCCCCCATCTGGAGGACGGCCGCAAGATCGTGCGCGCCTTCCTGCCCGGCGCAGCGGCCGCCTGGGTGATCGGCGCCGATGGCCGCGCCCTGCCCATGGAGCGCGTGGCCGCGAGCGAGCTGTTCGAGTGGCGCGGCGCGCCGGCCGCCGTGCCCGAGCGCTACCGCCTGCGCTGGCGCGACGGCACCGGCGACCACGAGGCCTGGGACCCCTACTGCTTCCCGCCCCTGATCCCGGACTTCGACCTGCACCTGCACGCCGAGGGGCGCCACCGGCACGCCTGGCGCTTCCTCGGCGCCAGCCGCCGCACCGTCGACGGCATCGAGGGCGTGCTCTTCGGCGTCTGGGCCCCCAACGCCGAGCGCGTGAGCGTGGTGGGCGACTTCAACGCCTGGGACGGCCGCCGTCACCCCATGCGCGTGCGCGGGGGCACGGGCGTGTGGGAGCTCTTCCTGCCGGAGCTGCCCGAAGGCGCGCTCTACAAGTTCGAGATCCGCAGCCGCGCGACCGGCGCCGTGCTGCTCAAGACCGACCCCTACGGGCGGCGCTTCGAGCTGCGCCCGGCGAACGCGGCGGTGGTGTGCACGCGCAGCGGCCACCGGTGGGGCGACGCGGAGTGGATGGAGCGCCGCGCCGCCTGGGACTGGCAGCACGAGCCCATGTCGGTCTACGAGGTCCACCTCGGCTCGTGGCGGCGCGCCCCGGACGGCGGCTTCCTCGACTACCGCACCCTCGCCGAGCAGCTCGTCGAGCACGTGCGTGCCCTCGGCTACACGCACATCGAGCTGCTCCCGGTGACCGAGCACCCGCTGGATGCCTCCTGGGGCTACCAGACGACGGGCTTCTTCGCCCCCACCGCGCGCTTCGGCGACCCCGACGGCTTCCGCTGGCTCGTGGACCACTGCCACCGCCAGGGCATCGGCGTGCTGCTCGACTGGGTCCCGGGCCACTTCCCGCGCGACGAGCACGCGCTGGCGCGCTTCGACGGCACCGCCCTGTACGAGCACGAGGACCCGCGGCGCGGCGAGCACCGCGACTGGGGCACGCTCGTCTTCAACTACGGCCGCAACGAGGTGCGCAGCTTCCTGATCTCGAGCGCCCTGCACTGGCTGGAGGAGTTCCACGTCGACGGCCTGCGCGTGGACGCCGTCGCCTCCATGCTCTACCTCGACTACTCGCGCGGTCCCGGCGAGTGGCTGCCCAACATCTACGGCGGGCGCGAGAACCTGGAGGCCATCGACTTCCTGCGCGAGCTCAACACCGTCACGCACGGCGAGCAGCCGGGCAGCGTCACGGTGGCGGAGGAGTCCACCGCCTGGCCGCAGGTCACGCGGCCGACCTGGGTGGGCG